>CAJWOB010000062.1 GCA_913043885.1 uncultured Spirochaetaceae bacterium
CGCGGATGCCAGCCTCGGCCGCGGCGGACGCGTCGTCGCGGGAGATCGCAGCATGCGCTACATGCAGCGCCAGAGCCTCCAGCTCCCGTCGTACCACGCGGCGGCTGCGGGCACGCCAGCGGTCGCCGCTGGGTCGGCCGCGTGCGTGTACCAGGCGCGGCCATGCCGCCACCTGCTGCGCCACAGCCTTCACCAGCGCATCGGCGCCGAGCTCGATGGGGGTCATGGAGAAGCGGCTGCGAGCGCCCGAGGCATGCTGGGCCGCGCTGCCTACGCCGCCTAGCGGCGCTGGCGCTTATTACGCTGGATCTGCCAGGTGACCCAGGCGTCGGTCTCTGAGTCGTAGCCGTTGTTGAAGCCGTGGAAGCTGACCTCGCGCCGGCCCATCTCCTCGGCCAGCCAGGTGTCGAGCGCCCTCGCCCGCATACCCGCAAGAGCCGCAGCGTCGATCTCCCGCGCCGCCACCCGGTCGGCCACGCGGATGATGGCGTACGTTGGCGCCTGCCCCGCTTGTGGCGGCAGTGGCATGACAGGACTGTGCTCGCCGACTGCGAGTTGGTCGAACGCCATCCGGTCGAACCCGGAAGGCAGGCCCTCCCGCGGGAACCATCCCCATTCACTGCGCGGGGTATTCAGCTCGGCGGGGTTGAGCTCCTGAGCCAACGCTGTGAACGACTCGCCGGCATCGAGGCGGACAACGGCAGCCTGGGCACTCTGTGCGTCGGGCGAAAGGATGAGCTGCAGCAGTACCTGCTCGGCCACCGTCTCCACCCGCTCGCCGAGGTAGTCGCGCATGAGGTTTGCCGTCAGGTTGCGCTGCATGATGTCCCGCAACTCTTCGGCCGAGAATCCACTCTCGTTGAGCTGCTGCCGCCACCACTCGTCGAACTCCGCGTCCGTCAGTCGCTCTCCGTCGCCCTGCGGCACCGAGCGAATGTACGCGTCGAGGTCCTCATCGCCGATCTCGATGTCGTAAGGCGGCTGCCCAGCCGCCTTCAGCATGACCTCCTCGCGGGCGATGGTGTTCAGAAGCTGCAGCGAGGGCACGCCGGAGGTCGCTGCCCGCTTCACGAAGTAGCCAAGTCGGACCTCGACGTCGTCATCGACGCGCACCACCACGGTGCGGAACGGCGCCACCCGCTCGGTGTAGATGCCGATGCCGGCGATAGCGCCGACGACCACCACCACTACCGCAGCGATCAGTAGGATGCGGGTCCGATCGTTCACAGGAGCTGCCGGGTCCCGCTATATTGCGTCGAGCAGGTGGCAGGACGCCATGTGTCCCTCGTCCACCTTCTTCATCTCCGGTACTTGAGTGCGGCAGATGTCGGTAGCTTGGGGACAGCGAGTGTGGAAAGGACACCCTCCCGGCGGATTCATGGGGCTGGGTACGTCGCCTTCCAGCACGATGCGCTCGCGCGTGCGGTCGACCACCGGATCGGGAATCGGCACCGCGGACAGTAGCGAGATGGTGTAGGGGTGTCGCGGGTTGGCGTACAGCTGATCGCTGGTGGTGATCTCGACGATCTTGCCGAGGTACATCACCGCCACCCGGTCGCTGATATTGCGCACCACCGCCAGGTCGTGGGCGATGAACAGATAGGTGAGGTTGAACTCCTCCCGCAGGCGCATCAGCAGCGTGATGATCTGTGCCTGGATGGACACGTCGAGGGCAGAGACCGCCTCGTCGCACACGATGAAGTCCGGGTTCACCGCCAGGGCACGGGCAATGCCCAGGCGCTGGCGCTGGCCACCGCTGAACTCGTGCGGGTAGCGGCTGGCCACCGCGGGATCGAGCTCCACCATGCTCAGCAGCTCGGCTACGCGCTCGCGGTACTCATTGCCCTTGGCAATCTTGTGGACCAGCAGTGGCTCGCCGATGATGTCGCCGGCGGTCATCCGTGGGTCCAGCGATGCAAATGGATCCTGGAAGATCAACTGCATGTGCCGCCGCATCCGCCGCAGCTGCTCACCCTTGGTCTGTACCAGGTCGACGTCGTTGAACACGACGCTACCAGAGGTAACGTCGTAGAGCTGCAGGATGCAGCGGCCGGTGGTGGTCTTGCCACAGCCGGACTCGCCCACCAGGCCCAGCGTCTCGCCGCGGCCAATGGTGAAGCTGACGTCGTCCACCGCCTTTACGTCGCCCACCTTGCGGCGCAGCACTCCGGCGGTAACCGGGAAGTACTTCACCAGGTTCTTGACGTCGACGAGGACATCTTCGACGCTGGCCCGCTGTCGCGGTGCATCTGACGGCTGGTCGGACACTGCGGTGCCGGTGCTTTCGTCACTCATGGGTCAGTCCAACATGTCCACTTTTTCGAGTTTTGCGGCGTCGTAGAAACAGGCGCGTTCGTGACCGGAAGCTTCCGCGGCAGCTCCCGTTGTCGCGACCGGCTCCAGCTGAGGAGCGGACGCGCGGCACTCGTCCATCGCATACGCGCAGCGGGGTGCAAACGAGCAGCCCTGCGACAGGTGGGCGAGGTTCGGCGGCAGCCCGGGGATCACCCTCGGCACCACCTTGTGGTGGCTGTCCAAGCGCGGAACCGAAGCCAGCAGACCCACTGTGTAGGGGTGCTTGGGCTCGGCGAAGATGGTCTCGGTCGGGCCCGACTCCACCAGCTTGCCAGCGTACATCACGTTGACGCGATCGACGTAGCGCGCCACCAACCCGAGGTTGTGGGTGATGACGACGACTGCCATCTGAAACTCGTCCCGTAGCTTGGCGATGATCTCCAGCAGCTGCGCCTGTACCGTGACGTCCAACGAGGTGGTCGGCTCGTCGGCGATCAGCAGCTCCGGATCGCAGCTCAGCGCCATGGCGATCATGATGCGCTGCTGCATGCCGCCGCTGAACTGGTAGGGATAGTCGGTAACCCGCTTCGAAGGGTCCGGGATGCCGACCAGGTCGAGGAGGCGCGCGCTCTCGTCCCGTGCCTCGTTCTTGTCCAGGCCGCGGTGCAGCTCCAGCGACTCCGAGATCTGGCGCCCCACGGTCAGCACCGGGTTGAGCGAGGTGGTCGGCTCCTGGAACACCATGGCGATGCGGTTGCCACGGATTTCCCGCATCCGCTCCTCGCTCGCCTGTAGCAGATCCTCGCCCTTGAAGACGATCTGCCCGCCGGCGATAACGCCGGGCGGGTAGGGGATGAGGCGCAGCACCGACATCGCGCTCACGCTCTTGCCACAGCCACTCTCGCCTACCAGGCCGACGAACTCCCCATTGCGCACCTGATAGGAGAGGCCGTCAACGGCCTTGACCACGCCGTCGTCGGTGTAGAAGTAGGTTTGAAGGCCCTTGACGTCGAGGACGACGTGGTCGTTTTGCTCGCTCATGGTGCCAACGTAGCATTATGGCGAAAGAGCAGCGCGGCGTCGAGCGGCGTCATTCGTCGGGTGGGTAGGGCGGCTCGGTAACCAGTCGTTCGACTACCCCGAACCACGTGTGGTCCACGGTCAGCACCTCGGGGCGATCGGCACGCTTGATGTAGTAGGACACCCCGTCGGGTGTGGCGTCCCCAAGGAGTATCTCGAGCTCGAACCCGTCTTCCAGAAGCAGCTTCACCAGCATCTGCGGCTGATCGAGGCCGAACGCCGTAACCTGCTCCGCTGTCGGAGCTTCGGCGATCAGGCGGTTGGCGCCAGGGCCGCTCAGCAGCAGCGGAATGCCGCCACCCCACCGCTCTATGTCCACCTGCGGGCCCTCCGGGTCGGTGAAGTACCAGTACTTGTCCGCGTGCTTGCTGTATGCCTCCGAGAGGCCGCGCTTCGGCAGGTCGATCTGCATTCGCGCGAGCTGATCCATCTCCACCGACCACACGAACGGCCGCGGTGCGGCGCGGGGGACCGGCTGCGGGCGGCTTGCGATCGAGTACCAGATGCCCAGACCGATCAGGAGGACGCCAACCGGGATTATGAATCGCAGCTTCAGCACGTCAGCGGGCCCTCAACGACGCCGCCACCACACCCATCCCGCAATCAGGAGCAGGGCCAGCGGCAGCAGCCCGACGCTCGATAGGTTGAGGAACCGCGACTCCTCGGGGCCCAGCACCAGCCGCCGCAGCGGCACCACCTTGCGGTCTACCGAGATGACCTCGTCGCCCTCTCCCAACCAGTTGATCAGGGTAAGGAACAGCTCGCTGTTGTTCCCGTTGCGAAAGTGCTGGTTGGAGGCGAAGTCCGAGTCGCCCATGACGGCCAGCCGGGTGGTCGGCGACGCATGTTCGCCCTCGTCTACATCCGCGGCCACCGGCGCCTCCACGGTCGCGCCTAGCGCCAGCGGCCCTACGGGGTCCACGCCGTCGTCGAACGACGGGTCGCTGCGGCCAATCGGCTGCTTCTCCTGCCAGCCCCCGGGTGTGGTCCACGCGATTGGCAGCACGCGCACTCCCTCGGGGGTATCCTCCTGCGGCCCGATAACAGTGGCGCCGGGGAAGTAGGCCTCCGACAGGCCAAACTGATTCCTACGCGCGTCGACCAGCGGCACGTCGATATTGGGGGTGACGTGGGATGGCGGATCCACCACGATGCCATCCTCGATCGCCAACCACCACGACGCCACTAGGTCACGCAGCTCCTGCTGAGGGTTGGGGTTCACCAACAGCATCAGGCGCCCACCCTGGCGCAGATAGCGGTCCAGCAGCGCGATCTCGCGCTCGCTCACCGGGAGCTGCGGGCCCGCCAGCACCACCGCGCTGGCGTTGTCGGGGATCTCGTCCAGGCGACGCAGGTCCAGCTCGCCCACCTGAAACAGGTTGTCGCGGAGGCCCTCACGGGCGGCGCTGTAATCGCCGCCCGTGCTGGGCTCGCCGTGGCCAGTGACGAAGTAGACGATGCGCTGGCGGGTGCCGGTCGTTTGCAGAATGGCGCTGGTGAACGCGTTCTCCGCTTCTGCCTGGATCTGCGGTCCGAGCACCCACAGCTGGCCCTCGGAGCCACGGAACACCACCACCCCGATCTGCACCGCCAGCTGGGTCAGCGGCGACTGGCCCAGATACTCCCGAATCAGATCGGGGCGCAGCTCCGGATCCTCGCGGCGAATGTCGAGCACGTCGGTGTAGCGGGCGTATTCCTCCAGCAGACTGAAGCCGAAGTCGTTCACTGCGAACGCCTCGGCGCTGCCCTCGATGTTGGGATTGGCGTCACTGTAGAAGCTGACCACTTTCAGGGCCCCCGCATCGCCTTCCAGCTCCCGCAGTACCTCCTGGGTCTGGGAGGTGAGGGTGAACTGGTCGAGGCCGGTGAAGTCGAAGCGGTGGAACACCGTGGTGCTGATCAGGTTGGCGAGCAGCAGCACGCCCACCACCAACGACAGGCTGACCCCGGTGCCTATACCGAAGAGCCCACGGCTGCTGGTCAAGGCGCCACGCACCCTGCGGAACTCCAGTGCGGCGTTGGCGACGATGAGCCCGGCGCCGATCGCGACGATCGCCCAGGTGACGATGGCGCTGGCGATCGGCAGGACGAAGTCGAGCACCCAGGCGACGAACAGTGTGGCCAGGCCGATCAGCGCCAACGAGCCGGAGCGCCCCTGGCTTTGCGCCAGCCGCCAGCGGCCGGCATCGATCGCCCGCACCGCCCCATAGAGGAAGAGAATCGTCACGGTGAGGTAATAGACCACCGCCTGGGTGTCGATGATGCCGCGGGAGAACGCGTCGAAGTAGCCGCCCAGCGACAGGCGGGTCAGCACCCGGCCTACACCGCCGGGGAGCAGATCGGCTACCAGGCCCAGCAGCCACAGCGCGGCCAGGATACCGCCCGCCAGTACCACCGAGACGATCTGGTTGGAGGTGACGGTAGATGCGAACGCCCCCACGGCCAGGCACGCGCTGCCGATCAACAGCAGGCCGACGTAGCTGGTTGCCATCGGTCCGATGTCCGGGTCGCCGAACAGCACCAACAGCAGCGCGTAGTAGAGGGTGAGCACCAGCATGCCGCACAGCACGGCCAGGCTGCCGAGGAACTTGCCGACGATGATCTCGCCGTCGCGCACCGGGGTGGTCAGCACGAACTCCCAGGTGCCCAGCTTCTTCTCCTCGGCCACAAGACGCATGGTGAGGATTGCGGCGAACAGCAGGATCAGTACCTGCGCCGCCCCGAGGAAGCCGGCGATGCTGGTGTCCGCGTAACTGTTGGCCGCCAGGAAGCTAACGAAGAAGAAACCCGACAGCGCCAGGAACACCGCGGTGACGATGTAGGCCATCGGCGAGCCCAGGTAGGTCAGCAGCTCCTTGCGGGCGACGATGCCGGTATTGCGCAGTGCCTCCCTCATCAGCTTGCACCCTCGCCGGCGCCGGTCAGCTGTAGGAAGATCTGCTCCAGGCTCATGCCAACGGTCTCCATCGACAGCAACGACCAGCCCTTCGCTACCAGCGCCGACGTGATCTCGCCCTGGGGTTCCTTGCCTGCCTCGACCCGGAGGGTGTGAAACGGCTCCTGATAAGTGACCTCGCTCACGCCCGCAATCGCGCCCAGCACTCCGCTCACCTCGTTCGCCGGCCCGCGCACCCGCAGCCGCAGCTGCTCGTCACCGGTCACCAGCGACGACAGGTTCTCGATGCTGTCCTGCGCGACGATCCGACCTTGATGGATGATGATCACCCGCTCACAGACCATGCTCACCTCGGGCAGGATGTGGCTGGACAGCAGGATGGTCCGATTCTCGCCGAGGTGCTTGATGAGCTGGCGGGTCTGAGCCACCTGAATCGGGTCGATGCCGATGGTGGGCTCGTCGAGAATAAGCACCTCGGGGTCGTGGATGATCGACTGCGCCAGGCCCACCCGCTGACGGAATCCCTTGGAGAGCTTTGCCAGCAGCACGTCGCGGTACTCCTGTAGGGCGCAAATCTCGACCACCTCGTCCACTCGACGTGCGGTGGTCGCCTTGTCGAGGCCGCGCAGGCGGCCGGCGTACTGCAGGTAGGCGCGGGTGGTCATGTCGTAGTAGAGCGGCACGATCTCCGGCAGGTAGCCGAGGTGGCGGCGGCCCTCGCGAGAGTCGCGGGTCATATCATGATCGGCCACCCACGCCTTGCCGCGGGTGGGCATAAGGAAGCCCGTCACCATTCGCATGGTGCTGGACTTGCCGGCACCGTTGGGGCCGAGGAAGCCGACGATCTCCCCCTTCTCGATGTTGAAGGCGATGTTGTCCACCGCCAGCCGCTCGCCGTAATAGCAGGTCAGGTCCTCTACACGGATCATGGAACACCGGAAGGTTGCCAGCGAGGGGTTCAGCGGGTCAAACGGCCCCACTGGCGCTATCCGTATAGCGTGCGGATAGTGCGCGCGGAGCCGTCCCCGCTATCCGTGCGCTATGCGGATAGTGAGGGTCCGCCCAGCGCGGGCGGGATCCCAGCGAGGGTTCAGTGGGTCAGACGGCGCCGTCGCATCGCCGGCGCGGTGTTATCCGTATAGCGTGCGGATACCGCGCGCGGAGCCGTCCCCGCTATCCGTGCGCTATCCGGGTAACGAGGCTAGTTCGCCCACAGATCGAACTCCGTCCGCAGGGCGGCTTCGAGCGCGCCCATGTCGACGGTGCTCAGCACGCCGTGTAGCTCGCGCAGGGAGGAGCGCGGGATGGTCGACAGTTGGTCCGGCGCGGCGTCATAACGCCGCAGCCCCACGGTCACCGACACGCGGGCCCCTTCTGCCCGCATGGCCGGCTCCACCAGTGGCACCACTTGCACGCGATCCAACGCTTGGTCGGCCATCTCGGCGCTCACGACCACGAGGGGGCTCTTGTCCGCAATCGACCAGACCTGCCCTCGGCTGCAGAATGGTAGCCCTGTGGCGGTCTTCTCGCTCATTGCCAGAGCCATGAACGTGCGCTTGGTATCGCCGATCATCAGATGATCGATGATCAGCGACTCGATGTACGCGCTGCGATGCCGAGCGCCGATGTGCCTGAGCAGCTGCTCGTACGTGCCTTCGCTCAGAGTAATCTGCGGATTGCGCCGAATCGATGGCATGCAACGCCTCTTAACGGCGGTCGGTCAGCGGCGCTTCTATCCAAGGCTCCCTCCATGGCCACGGCATCCGCTGACACTCGTTGGACGTTTACTCATGGCCCTAATCGCCGTCTATGCAGCATTCGTGCGACAGTCTCGGCCAGCGCTTCATCGTCATCGGCCACCGTGGAATCTAGGTCCTTGCCGGCCCAATCGAGGAGCCCGCGACCGGTTTTGAGGCCCAGGTTCCCCGCCGCCGCCAGGTCGAGGAGGTGCTGCCGGCCGGCATCGATGCGCTCTCTGCCGCCGTCGTCGTACCGCATCGCCGCTGACAGATCCAACCCGGCCACATCGCGCTGTGCCAGCGGGCCGCGCACCACGAAGCGCAGTCCGAACCCCTGAGTTATCGAGCGGTCGATATCCTCCGCTGACGCGGTGCCTTCTGCCAGCAGCGCCAGCGCCTCCCCCATCAACGCCCTCTGCAGCCGGTTGGCGACGTAACCGCTGATATCCCGCTCGATTCGGATTGGCTCCTTGTCGCACGCCTCCCACAGCGCAACGACGCGGTCGAACACGCCTGCGTCGGTGTCTGCGGTGCGCGATACCTCCACCAGGGGTACGATCTGCGCGGGCAGGAAGAAATGGGAGCCGACCAGGTGGCTGCGCCGGCGCTCGCTTACCCGCGCCATCACGTCGGCGATGCGGAGGCTGGAGGTGTTGGTGGCGAATATGGCCTCTTCGGGCGCGTAGCCGTCTATCGTGCCAAACAGCTCCTGCTTGAGGGGCAGGTTCTCGGAGACCGCTTCGACGACGAAGTGAGCGGTCGACGTCGCCTCGGGGAGGTCTCCGGTTACGCGGATGCGGTCGGGGATGCGGCGTGCCGTCTCCTTGCTGATCAGGTCGTGACGTCGTAGCCGGGCGACGGAGGCCGCTATCCGACCTGCCGCCGCCTCGCGCACCTCGGCGCTCGAATCGTGGAGCCACACCGTCGGGCATTGCCGGGCCAACACCTCGGCGATGCCATGGCCCATAGCGCCGGCCCCTATGACAGCGGCGGTCTCGATACCCATGCCGGCATCCTACCGCGACCCGCTGCTCGTCGTAGTATGGGCGCGATGGACCTAGGGTTGGCGGGCAAGCGGGCACTGGTGACAGGCGGCAACCGCGGCATCGGCCGATGCTGCGCGCTGGCATTGGCGGGGGAGGGGGCGCAGGTCTGCGTGACCGCCCGCGACCAGGCGCTCCTGGACGCGGTCGTTGGCGAGATCGAGACGGGCGGTAAGGTCGGCGGCGGGCATGCGGTGGCCGCCGACCTTACCTCGCCCGAGGGCTGTCAGCGTGTGTTCGAGGCAGCGGTCGCCACGCTCGGCGGCGTCGATGTTCTGGTGAACTGCGCCAGTCAGGAATACTTTGGCGCGGTGGACCTCAAGGCGCTGAAACTGCGGGTGATCGCGATAACCCTGATGTCGGCGCTGCCGGTCCTGCTGCTTCTGCTGTTCTCGAGCCTGTTCGCGCTGTGGGACCCACCCATCGTGCTGGACACCACCACGGCCATCTTCATCAGCGTCGTCATCGCGCTGCTCGCCGACGCGGTCCGTGTGCGCAACGCCAAAGCGACCTTTGGCGCGCTGAAGCGCTTCTGGAACGGCATGGGCAACATCTTCAAGACCGTGGTCACACTCATCGTCGCCGCCGACCTGTTCGCGCGCGGTCTGCTCGCTCTGGGCCTGGTCGATGCGCTCGTCGACATCACGCAGAACCTCGGTGCCGGCGCGCTCGTCATGGGCATCGTGATGACGGTGCTCATCTTCATGGCATCGGTGCTCATGGGCAGCGGCAACGCCTCCTTCTTCTCGTTCGGACCGCTGGTTCCCCGCTTGGCGACGGACCTCGCCGTCCCGGCGGAGCGTCTGTTGTTGCCGATGCAGTTCTCGGCCAGCATGGGGCGCAGCATGTCTCCCATCGCCGGCGTGGTCATCGCCCCGTTAGCCGTTGTGCTCGGTTTGTTTATGAACCCGAGTGACCGAAAGGGGAGTGGCGGCAACCAAGCGAATGATGATTCCTCGAGTGGTCGTAGTGGGTCGGGTATCAGCGCGTCCCGTTTAAGGGCCAACCGCATTAAGTGTGTCAATAACGTGAAGCAGGTTGGCGGTGCGCTAAACGCCT
>CAJWOB010000063.1 GCA_913043885.1 uncultured Spirochaetaceae bacterium
GCCCCCGACCCGCAGGTAGGTGACACCAGTCTGATCCTCTACCGCGCGATGGTTCGGGTCGGCGGGCTCGACGTAGTCAGCAACGGCGATCAGACCGAAACGCTGGTAACCGGGTTGGCCGGGGAGCAGACGTTCGCTGAGTTGTGCCAACGGATGGATGTCGAACCGGATCCGCCGAACTACACCTCGCGCATCGCCGGCGTGCTAGACTGGCAGCAACGTCGGTACCAACTCGGCGCCGTCCGCACCCCCAGCAACGACCCCGGCGACCAGGTGGTGCATACCGCCAGCTACCGTGCGCTGTTGCCGGGGCGGGGCCACTGCATCACCACGTACTCCGGCGACGGCAACCCGCTGCCCGCTTTCGCTGGGGAGCCGTTCCAAGTCGGACTGGGCCCAGACCCGGAAGGTATCGCCCAGCGCTACTGGGGGCTGCTCGACGCCGACAATCGCGTCGCCCTCGCCGTCAAGGCGGTATCCCTGGCCACTGGCGAGGCCACCCTCCACCTCATGAACGCGCGCGGGCAGGCAGAGTGACCGAGCCGCGTCGCTGCGAATGGTGTCTCGGCGACGACGCAATGATCGCCTACCACGACCGCGACTGGGGCACGCCGGTGGGCTTGCACGAGGCCGATCGGAACGCCGCCGCCGAGCGGCTGCAGTTCGAGTTCCTGGTGCTCGAGGGCGCCCAGGCGGGCCTCAGCTGGCGCACCATCCTCAATCGACGCCAGGGATACCGTGCCGCCTACGCCGACTTCGATCCGGCCGTGGTGGCGTCGTACGGGGAGGCGGAGCGCGCTCGCCTGCTGGCGGACACGGGGATTATCCGCAACCGAGCCAAGGTGGACGCATCGATCGGCAACGCGCAGTGCTTCCTGGAGCTCCAAGAACAGGAAGGAAGCTTCTGCGCCTACCTCTGGGGCTTCGTCGATGGCCGACCGGTAGTGAACAGGTGGCGCACCATGGCGGACATACCGGCGAGCACCGAGCTGTCGGCCACGGTGAGCGCTGATCTCAAGCGACGGGGCTTCCGTTTCGTCGGGCCCACTATCGTGTACGCCCATCTGCAGGCGGTCGGGGTGGTCAATGACCACGTCGTCGACTGCTTTCGCTTCGCCGAACTGACTCGGTAGGCGCGGTCGCACCAGGCTGCGAAAGCGACTACGATGGCTCACTGGAGAGGGGAATGATCGATCCACAGCGCGGTGAGCGCAGACTTGCGGTCCTGATCGATGGCGACAACGCTCAGGCCACGCAAATAGAGCACATCCTCAAGGAGGTCGTCCGCTACGGTGTCGTGACGATCAGGCGCATCTACGGCGACTGGACGACACCGCAGCTGGACTCCTGGAAGAAGAAGCTGCCGGTACACGCCATCCAGCCGGTGCAGCAGTTCCGCAACACGGTAGGCAAGAACGCCACCGACTCGGCGATGATCATCGACGCGATGGACATCCTCTACGCCGGCACCGTGGGCGGGTTCATTATCGTGTCCAGCGACAGCGACTACACCAAGCTCGCTATCCGGCTGCGCGAGGCGGGGATGGAGGTAATCGGCATCGGCAAGAATCACACGCCGAAGCCCTTCGTGAACGCCTGCAACGAGTTCCGCTACGTCGAGAACATCATGAAGTCCTATGAGCCAACCAGCTCGCGCCGCAGCCGTGGGCGCCGACGGCGCGGCGGTGACGATGATTCGCGGCCGGCCAGCAACGGGGCACCGCCCGCGGCCGCCGAGCAGGATGCGGTAGCGGATGACACCGCAGCGGACGCGCCGGACGATGGACCTTTGGGCAGTGACGACGAGCTGGTGGCCATCGTCACCGAGGCGATGGAGATGGTGGATCAAGAAGGCGCCTGGGTGGACCTGCGCAAGGTGGCCAACAACCTCAAGAAGCTGGACCCCGCCTTCGATACCCGCACCTTCGGTTCGACCAAGCTGTCCAAGCTCCTGCAGATGCGCGACGAGGTATTCGAAGTGACGCGCGATCGCGCACGCCGCCGCATCATGGTTCGTGTTCGGGATGGCTCCTAGCGAGCACGTAGTCGGCGGCTCAGCACCGGCGGGTGCCGCCACGTATCGCGACGCGGGCGTCGATATCGCTGCGGCGGACGCGGCCAAGCGCGACATGGCCGCGGCGCTGGCGTCCAGCGACCCGCGAATTCTCAACGGCATCGGCCCCTTCGCGACTCTCATCGACGGTCGCTTTGCCGAGTACCGCGAGCCGGTGCTGGTGATGAAGACCGAGGAGCCGGGCAGCAAGCAGAAGCTGGCCGTTAGCCAGGGCTCCTATCGATCGATCTGTTACGATCTGGTGCACCACCTTATCGACGACATAGTGGTGATGGGTGCCCAGCCGGTGGCGGTGCAGGACGCGATCGTCTGTGGCCAGCTCGAGCCGAGCGTGGTCGCCACGCTGGTCCGCTCGCTCGGCGAGGCGTGTCGCGCCCAGGGCTGCACGCTCACCGGCGGCGAGACCAGCGAGCAGCCCGGCGTGCTCGATGCCGGCACCTATGTCATTACCGCGAGCGTGTTGGGTGTGGCGGAACGCAGCCATATCGTCGACGGCGCTGCCATTGCCGCCGGCGATACCGTCATGGCGCTCGCCTCGAGCGGGGTGCACACCAACGGTATCAGCTTGATCCGCCGTCTCCTTGAGGACGATCCCGCGCTCGCCACCCGCGATGTTGCCGGGGAGCCGTTCCTGCAGCGGGTGCTCGAGCCGCACCGCTGCTATCGCGAGGCGCTGCAGCCGCTGTTCGGCGCGGCGTCGCTCCACGGTCTGGCGCATATCACCGGCGGCGGCATCCGCGACAACCTGACGAGGGTGCTTCCTACCACCGTACAAGCCCGCATCGACCTGGCACGCCTCGACATTCCGCCAGTATTCGGCGCCATCCGCGACGCAGGCGGCGTCAGCGACGAGGAGATGCTCCACGTGTACAACCTCGGCGTCGGCATGACGGCGGTTGTCGCGGCGGGAGCCGAGGGCGAGCTGGCGGACGCCTGCCGCGAGGCGGAAGTGGTCTGCTACCCCATCGGGGAGATAGTGGAACGGCAGACGGGTGCCGGCGAGCCGGTCGCCTTCGGCGGTTCGCTTCCCTGGTAGTAGCGGCAGCAAGCACGCTGGGTGAGCGGATCGCGGAACTGATTGCCGCGGTGCCTGCCGGGCGGGTGGCCACCTACGGCCAGATTGCCGCCGCCGCCGGCAATCCGCGCGCGGCGCGTGCGGTGGTGTGGGTGCTCCGCCGCAGGGACGATCTCCCCTGGCACCGCATCGTCAACGTCGGTGGCGGCGTGTCGCTGCGGGCCGGGGACGGCCGCGAACGGCAGTGTGCGCTGCTGGAGGCGGAGGGCATCGAGTTTGGGGCAGATGAGCGAATCGACCTGAGTCGCTACGGGTGGGTGGCGCCGCTGGGCCGGTGACCGCCGCAGGAAGCGCGGCCGCCACGATCGCCCGACTCCCCCGCTGCGAGGAACACAAGCGCTACCCGGATGGGAGGGTCAAGCGCTTCCCGCTGCGGCTACTCGACCTGAGCCCAACGCGGGCAGCGACGGTGTACGTGAGTGACCGTCCGTTCCGGGTGCAGGATATCTGTATTCCTCGCGGCACCATTACGCTCGGCCTTTTCTGGGCCAACCGGCCATACAACGTCTATGCGTGGATGAATCGAGCGCTGAGCGTCCCCCTCGGGTTGTACTGCAACGTCTGCGACGGCTGCGAGATCGACGCTCGCACCATCGGCTGGCGTGACCTGTGGGTGGATGTGCTGTTGCGTGCTTCCGGCCAGTCGCAGGTGCTGGATCTGGACGAGGTGCCCCGCGGCACCGCCCCTGCCATTCACCGCCATCTCGACGCGGACGTCGACTGCCTGCTGAGCCGCCACCGCGCTCTCGAGAACGAGGTAGCGGCCGAGCTGGCGCCAATGCTGCGGCGTCTGACCGCGGCGTGAGCCGGCGACGCCGGCGATTTGACCGGCGAGGGCGCAGCTCGTAGTGTCCGCGCGTGGCGCGCAAACGGATCCTCACTGGAGATCGACCGACGGGCCCGCTCCACCTCGGTCACTATGTGGGGAGCGTCCAGAACCGCCTGGCGCTGCAGGACGAGTACGAGTGCTTCTTCATCGTCGCCGACATCCACACCCTTACCACGCGACCGGAGCGCCCCCACATAGCCGAGATGCGGGGCAACATCCGCGCGATCGTTGCCGACTATCTGGCCTGCGGCATCGACCCGGAGCGCTCGGTGATGTTCGTGCAGTCGGCGGTGCCGGAGACCTTCGAGCTCACCACCCTGTTGTCGATGCTGGTCTCGGTCCCCCGTCTGGAACGCGTGCCAAGCCTCAAGGACATGGCCAACGCCGCCAATCTGGACGTGATGCCGTACGGATTGCTCGGCTACCCAGTCCTGCAGGCCGCCGACATCCTGCTGCCGCGCGCCCACCTGGTGCCGGTTGGCAAGGATAACGAGTCGCAGGTCGAGGTGAGTCGCGAGCTGGCCCGTCGCTTCAACAACCTCTACGGCGAGGTGTTCCCTGAACCGGAGGTGCTGATCGGCGACGTGCCTTCCCTGGTCGGCACCGACGGTGGTGCCAAGATGAGCAAGAGCCTGGACAACGCCATCTACCTGTCCGATGACGCCAAGACCGTCGACCGCAAGGTTATGGGCATGTTCACCGACCCCAACCGCGTCCGCGCCGACATACCCGGCAGGGTCGAGGGCAATCCGGTGTTCATCTACCACGACGCGTTCAACCCCGACACCGCCGAGGTCGACGACCTCAAGAGCCGCTACCGCGAGGGAAAGGTGGGTGACGTCGAAGTCAAGAAGAAACTGGCCGGCGCCATCAACGCCTTCCTGGACCCGATACGGGCCCGGCGCGCGGAGATCGCCGGTGATGAACAGCAGATCGATCGGATTCTGACCGCCGGCAACGAGGCCGCCCGCACGGAGGCAGCGGCAACCATGTCGCTGGTGCGCTCGGCGATGGGCATCGCCGGCTAGCGGCAACCGCCGACCCGTCGTCGATCATCTTGCCGGCCCCCGGGTCGGCTCGTAACTTACGCTCGACTGTGGGCAAGCACAAATTCAAGACCGAGGTCAGCCAACTCCTCGACCTCATCATCCACTCCCTCTACTCCCATCGGGAGATCTTTCTCCGTGAGCTGGTTTCCAACGCGTCGGATGCGCTGGACAAGCTCCGCTACCTAACCCTGACGGACGACGACTACAAGGGGCTGCCGTTCGTACCTCGCGTCGACGTCTCGTTCAGCCAGGGCGGCGAGGGGGGCGACGGCAAGATCCTGACGGTAGCCGACAGTGGCATCGGGATGAGCGAGAAGGAGCTGACCGAGAATCTGGGCACCATCGCCCGCTCCGGCACGCGGCGTTTCCTGGACGAGCTGACCAAGAGCAAGGATGGCGGCGGCGCGGACACCAATCTGATCGGCCAGTTCGGCGTCGGCTTCTACTCCGCATTCATGGTCGCCGACCGCGTCGAGGTGCTGACCAAGCGGGCCGGAGAGTCCGGCGCCTGGCGGTGGAGCAGCGACGGGCGGGGACAGTACGAGGTTGCCGAGGCCGAGCGGGACGGGGTGGGCACCACCGTTACCCTCTTTCTGAACGAGGATGGCGGCGAGTACGCCTCGCAGTGGCAGATCGAGGCCATCGTCAAGAAGTACTCCAATCACATTGCCTATCCCATCTACCTGCACACTACGGAGCCGCAGGGGGACACAGACCAGAGCGACGGTAAGGAGACCAAGGACGGCAAGGAGAAAGTGGAGCAGATCAACGCCGCCTCGGCGTTGTGGACACGTCCCAAGTCCGAGCTCAGCGAAGAGGACTACGTCGAGTTCTACAACGGCCTCGGCCACGGCGACGAGGAGGAGCCGCCCCTTCACTACGTGCATACCCGCGCGGAGGGCACGCTCGAGTACACCACGTTGTTCTACATCCCCGCCAAGGCACCCCCCGATCTCTACTACGCCGACTACCGTCCTGGGGTGAAGCTCTACGTCAAGCGGGTGTTCATTACCGACGACGAGAAAGAGCTGCTACCCACCTACCTCCGCTTCGTGCGCGGCGTCATCGACTCCGAAGACCTGCCCCTCAATGTCAGTCGCGAAATCCTGCAGCAGAATCGCACGCTGGCGGCGATCCGCAGCGCCTCGGTCAAGAAGCTCCTCGGCGAGCTGCAGACTCTTACCAACAACCACGAACGCTACGACGCGTTCATCGAGCAGTATGGCCGCCCCCTCAAGGAAGGGCTGTACCAGGACTTTGCCAATCGGGACGCGTTGCTGGAGCTGGTTCGCTTCCGATCTACCGAGCAAGAGGGGCTCACCAGCCTCGCCGGCTATGTCGAGCGGATGAAGGAGGACCAGAAAGCCATCTACTACATCACCGGCGAGCGCAGCGCCAACCTGGCCGCCTCACCGCTGCTCGAGGTGTACCGCAGCCAGGGTCTCGAAGTCCTGATCATGGACGATGAGATCGACGCGTTCGTCATTCCCTCCGTGGGCAAGTACCAGGACCACGAGCTGAAGTCGGTGAACCGCACCGATACCGCCGACGACCTGGGCACCGAGCAGAGCAAGGAGAAGGCGAAGGAAATCGGCCCGCTGCTGCGTCGCATCCGCGGCGTGCTCGGCGACCAGGTAAAGGACGTCAAGGCGAGCGCGCGTCTCAGCGACTCCCCGAGCTGCGTGGTAGCCGACGAGAGCGATCCGACCGCGTCGATGCAGGCGGTGTTGAAGGCCATGGGGCAGGACGCCGGGGAGTTCAAGCCGGTGCTCGAGATCAATCCCAGCCACGCCATCGTCGAGAAGCTGCGCGACACCGATGACGACGACGTGATAGCAGACGCCGGTCATCTACTGCTCGAGCAGGCGATGCTAATCGAGGGGGTGGCCCTGAGCGATCCGGTGGCCTTCGCACAGCGCCTCAACCGTTTCATGTCTCGTGCGTTGTCGTGACGCCCGGTGCGGTCTGAACGGCCGCGGCCGCGCCACCCGGTGAGCGGGCGCATGAGCGCTTGCTCATGAGCGCGTTGGCGCTGTCGGTGTACGGCGCCTGCGGCCTCATCGTCGCGATTCACGTCACGCTGCTAATCGGCGGTACGCGGGTGCGGGTACGGGACTGGCGCGCCGCACGCCATGCTACCGCTGCCGGCGGTTCCGGCAGCGAGCAGCCGGCACTGGCGCCGGGGCTGCCGGTAAGTGTGGTGGTGGCCGCCCGAGATGAGGAGCATACGCTGCCGCCCCTGCTTCGTTCGCTGGAGCAGCAGCTGAGCCCCGATTTCGAAGTGGTGTTGGTCAACGACCGCTCCGCTGACGGCACCGCTGCAATTATGCAGGAGTTCGCACGCCGCCGACCCGCCACGATAGTGGTCGACAACAGCGACGAGCCGGTCGGCTGCAACGGCAAGCAACACGCCCTGGACCTCGGCGTCGCTGCGGCGAGCGGCGAGCTGCTGCTATTCACTGACGCCGACTGCGAGCTGCCGCCCACGTGGGTGGACCAGCATGCGGCACGCTTCGCCGACCGTCGGGTGGCCGCCGTATTCGGCGCGCTGGCGGTGCGGGCAGGTCGCAAGCTGGTGGAGCGCTACCAGGCGTACGACCAGGCGCTGGTGCACCAGTACTCCACCGGCACCGCCGGCGTGGGCGTCCCCACCGGCTGCTTCGGCAACAATCTGGCGGTGCGCAGCGGCGCCCTGGCCTCCGTCGGTGGCTTCCGCGCGCTTGGCTTCACACCGACCGAGGATGCGGCGCTGCTGGCCGCGCTGCAGCGCACCGGGCTGGCGGTAACGGCTACCGCCTCCGTCGGCACCGCCATCGTTACCGCGCCGCAAACCAGCTGGCGCGCCTTCCTCGATCAGCACGTGCGTTGGAATAGCGGCGCGTTCTACGGCGACGGTGTGGTGGGCCGCTGGAGCTACCGCTACGTGGTACTGTTTCTGGTCGCCAGCATACTGCTGGCACCGCTGGCTGCGTGGTGGTCGCAGCTGGCGCTCCTCCCCCTCACCTCGTTCACGGTAATTGCACTGCTGGGCGCGTTTGCTGCCGGCTCACTGCGGCGCGGCGCGGCGGCCGGCGGTAGCCGCATATCCGTGCTCGGCACGGCGTTCCGCGTGGTCGCTTATACGCCGTTGTTCATGGGCTTCTACGCGCTGGCGACGGTGCTGGCGATGGCCGGAGTGCGCCCGAGCTGGAAGGGCCGTCGGCTGCAGCGGGCGCGGGTCGGGCAGCGCGGCTGAGCACGGATGGCGGAGCGCAAGCCGATCCTATTGGTCGAGGACGATCCGCACATCACCGAGCTGATTCGCTTCAACCTGGGGCGGGAAGGATTCGACTCGGTAGCCGTCGACAGCGGCGAGGCGGCGCTCGCCTATGTAAACGGCAATCGCGTGGCACTGATCCTGCTCGACATCATGCTGCCGCAGATGGATGGGTTGGCCGTTACCCGGGTGCTGAAGTCCGATGTCCTGTCGCGGGGTATCCCCTTGATCATCGTGTCGGCCCGTGGCGAGGCGGCCAATATCGTTCGCGGCCTCGAGCTGGGTGCCGAGGACTACATCACCAAGCCGTTCAGTCCGCGCGTCCTGGTGGCGCGGGTCAAAGCGGTGCTACGACGAGACGGCGCGGCAGTGGTGGACGAGCAGGCGCCGCTTACCCTGCAGGACCTCACCATCCACCCTGGCAAGGGTGAAGTGAGGATCGCCGGCGTCGTCGTCGCCACGACCGCGACCGAGTTCGAGGTCCTGCTCTACCTGGCGCAGCACAGCGGATGGGTGTTTACCCGTGGCCAGCTGGTGGCCGCGGTACACGGCCCGGACTATCCGGTTACCGACCGCAGTGTCGACGTGGTTATCGTTGCCCTGCGCAAGAAGCTCGGTGCCCGGGGCGACTGGATCGAGACCGTGCGCTGCGTCGGCTATCGCTTCCGTGACCTGAGTGAGGTGTAGGCGGCAGTGGCCCTGCTGCTGAGTGCGCTGGCCGCGACGCTGGCGGTCGGTCTCCCGTTGGCGGTCGCACTGCTCGAGGGCGTCGCAGGCGGGTCGCGGCACTGGCTGACCCTGGTCGTGGCCGCCCTGGCCACTCTGGCGCTGTGGACGCTGCTGCTGCGGGTGTGGGTGCGGCCCTGGCGGCTGCTACGCGACGCCGTTGCGCATGGCGCCGATGGCGGCGGTGATGGCAGCAGCTCGCATAATTATCGTCGATCTCCTGCCGGCGAAATGACAGTGCACAGACACGGCGACTTTCCGGGCGAAGACATTGTAAAGCGCGCAGAAATCGATAGGGACATGGCTGACCTTGCGCTGCGGTTTGCACGTTTGGCGCAACAGCATGGATCTCAATATGGCACATTTATGTGGTCCAACTTGGAATCGAAGATTGGACAGCTCGTGAGTCCGCGCGCGATTACACCAGACCGCAGCTACAAGGTCTCAATTTGGGTGTGGGCGCCGCTGCTTGTCGAAATCAAGTGTGCCGTAGATCGGTTGTGGGCCGACGCCGAACTCGAAGACCAACGTGCGAAAATTATTGACACGTTCGCACTGAAGGAAAAGCCAACGTTTGATCTCAATCCTTCGCCAGACACAGCAATCGTTCTGCGGGAGATGTTGGTCAACGGCAACGTGCGACGGGAAATGGGCTGGCACCACGAATTGGCGAAGATCTTTATGTTGGCGCCAATCGAGGTGTTGGGAGAGGCAAGTCAATGCTAATGGATATATTTTATGAACTTGCTCCCATAAAAAAGAAAAAAAGAGAATAACTATAGTATTACTTCAGCAACTGTAAATGCCCCATTAGTAAAGGGTATTTTAATTAAAATAATAGAGATCTTGCAACTTCCAAAAATAGATAATAAACAAATTCTTAATGCTGCCACATCAATAAAATATAATCAAATTAATGCTATTAACTGAAATTCCTAATTTTATAAAATGTAAAAAAATTTATAATTTAAAAAATATTAGTTTTAATAAAGTTTATACTAATTCTAGTTATGTTACAAAATCTTCAGTTTTTATTATTGAAAAAAAAACAAGATTAAAAAAAAAATACGTCAAAGAAGCAATAAAAAAAGGC
>CAJWOB010000064.1 GCA_913043885.1 uncultured Spirochaetaceae bacterium
GACTCTACTCATGTATGAAAGCCCATTACTGTCCACAGAACCGGGGCAGGCCCAGTTCATGCGCACCGCCAAGGAGCATGGACTGGACAAGCAGCAGGCCCAACGCCTGCTGACACTGACGCGTGGCGCGCGGGTGCGGCAGCCGTTTCTCGTGTTCACCAATCCGGGCCTGCTCGACGACGTCCTGAGACACCGCTTCTACGCCCTCGACAACGACGTCTCGCTGGGCGCCAACGAGCGGGAGGCTGGAACCGCGCAGCTGTTCACTAGCAAGCGCAAGTTGGAGGCCCGTGCCTCCGGCAGCTCGGCGGTCAGCTCATCGTCGGCGGTGAAGCCCGGCACCGAAGTGACCATCATCCCCGAGACCGGCGGCAGGTTCCCGACCCGCGTGCTAGCCAGCCTGCGGGATCAGCTGGCGTGCCTGGTGCCCATGGACGAGAAGGGCGACCAGATCCGCTGGAAACGAGGCATCCGCATCAAGGTGGTGTTCTATCAGGAGGGCGGGAAAGGATACTCGTTCGTTTCGAAGGTGGGTGGCTTCCGCAGCCGCCCTGCCCTGCTGTTCAAGCATGCCAAGACGATGGGCCGCGAGCAGCAGCGCCGCCACAAGCGCTACATCGTGGAGCGCCCCTGCTTCGTATTCCCCATCGCGGTCAACGAGTTCAAGAGCGGCAAGCAGACGGTGAAGCGGGCTGCGGTGCGGACGCAACAGCGCGCGCTCGGCACGCTCATCGACATCTCGGCGGGTGGTGCCGCCATTCGCAGCGTAACGCCGGTGGGCGCAGGACGACTGGTGAAAGTGGAGTTCGAGTTCAGCCGCACCGAACGGCTGGCGGTGTTCGGGAAGGTCCGGCGCGTACGGCCCCACCCACCACGCGGCGGGGTGATGCACCTGCAGTTCACCCGGATGTCACGACGGCACCTCAACCAGATACACCGCTACGTGTACGAGTTCCAGGCAACACCCCCCGCGCAGCGCCGCGTTGCCGCCCGCTAGCCCGGCGCCATCCGCTGGTCCGGCGCCAGGCGAGCGCCTGGTGTGCGAGACGGCAGGGGATACGATTGCTGCGGGACGCCAGTTGGCACGCCGACTCCTCGCGTCGAGCGCAGGAGCGCCACCCGTTCTGGCGCTCACCGGTCCGCTGGCCGCCGGCAAGACCACCCTGGTAAAGGGGGTAGCCCTCGAGCTGGGGGTGACGGAGCCAATCACAAGCCCTACGTTTGCGCTGGTGTCGCAGTACCAGCTCGCAGGGGGCACCGATTTTCTCACCCACGTCGATCTGTACCGTATCGACTCGGAAGCGGCGGTAGAGTCGCTGGCCCTCGACGACATGCTCAGTGTGAGCAGACTGATGGTCATCGAGTGGGCGGAAAAGGCACCCGGCGCCATCCCCATCTCGACTCTGTCCGTGCAAATCGACGTGCGCGCCGACGGCAAGCGCCGTCTCGAGATTTTCCGGCAATGAGCGACGCACGCCGGATCCTGGCGCTGGACACCAGCACCGAGCTAATGGCGGTGGCGGTCCAGGGCCCCGACGGCACGGTTCGGGTCGAGGCGGAGCGGGGCCTCCAACATGGCGCACAGTTGGCGCCGACGATTGCCGCGGCCCTGGCGGCCGCGTCGGTGGGCGCCGACGAGCTCGACCTCATCGTCGTGGGTGTCGGCCCCGGTTCGTTTACCGGTGTCAGGATCGGGGTCGCGACAGCCAAGGGGTTGGCAGCGCCGCGTGGCGTGCCGGTTGCCGGCATCAGTAGCCTGGATGCGATCGGCAGGCGCTATCGCTACTACCCGGGCCTTGTGGTGCCCACCATAGATGGCCGCAAGCAGCGCGTGTACAGCGCGCTGTACCACGCCGGCGAGCGCGGTGGAGAGTATCTCGACCTGGCCGCGGCGGAGCTGATCGACGCGGCCGGCGCGGCGGCAGCCGAATCTACCGCCGGCCATGCGCCGCTGCTGTGCGGACCCGGCGCCCGGCTGGTGCGCACCACCACCGGGGAGTCAACCTCCCAGTGGTATTGCGACGAGTCCACGAGCGGCTCCCTGATCCCCATTGGCGAGCTGCTGGAGCTGGGGGTGGAGCGCGGCGGCGCGCCGGCCGCCGATGTTCAGCCCCTGTACCTGCGCAAGAGCGAGGCGGAGATAGGCATACGTTCATAGCGCCGAGCGCAACCGCCACGTATACTCTGCTGCGAGTTCGGGCACGCACTTGGCTGACCACGATACTGTCCAAGACCTCGACGAGCTCCTAGAGCTAGACGAGGGTCCCGATCCCTCCGAAACAGCGGCTGGGACCAACGGCAGCGGAGACGCGCGTGCGCTGGTCGACCGCCCGGAATTCGACCGCTGGCGGCGCAGCTGCTCCTCCCCCGACCTGCCCGCCGTCATCGTGGATCGGTCGCTGCAGATCGCGTGGACCAACGAGCCGTTCCGCCGTCTATTCGCGCACCAATCACTCTCTTCTCCCGTACCAGACGAGCAGATCTCCCTCCTCGACCTCTACCGTAACTACCTCGGCGAGGAGAGCACCGCAGTCATCGAGCGCAAGCTGCAGGCAGCGGAGACCGGTTTCAGCTGGTGGGGGCGCGTGGAGTACAAGGTGGGACGGCGCAGCACCGTTTTCGCCAACATGACCATCGTGCCGCTGTTTGGCGGCGGCACCGAACCGCTCGCCTACTCCGCCATCTTCAACGACATCAGCGAGGAATACCGCGGCCTGCTGCAGCGGACCTTCCAGAGCCTGCTCCAGGCCTCCAAGCTCAAGGACAACGACACCGGCCAACATGTCGAGCGGGTAAATCGATATGCGCGACTTATCGCCGAGGAGCTCAACGGTTCGCGCGGCTACCCGGAGGTGGACGATGAGTACGTGCACAACATCGGCCACCTGACGGCAATGCACGACGTGGGCAAGATCGGGACGCCGGATGACATCCTCAACAAGTCTGGCTCACTGTCGGATTGGGAGTGGGAGGTGATGCGCGAGCACACCATCAATGGCGCCTTCTTGCTGGCCACCTATCCCAATCCGCTTGCCCGCGAGATCGCCCTGCGCCACCACGAGCAGTGGGATGGATCCGGCTACCCCCACGGGCTGGGCCGCGAGCAGATCCCGCTGTGCGGCCGTATCGTTACCATCGGCGACGTCTACGATGCGCTGCGGATGCAGCGCCACTACAAGCCGCCCCTCCCCCACGAGGAAGCCGCCGGCATCATTCGAGATGGCTCGGGAAGCCACTTCGATCCGGCGCTCATCGAGCTTTTCGACCGCATCCACGAGGGTTTCCGCGACATCTTCGATAGCTTGGTGGACCGGTAGCCGGGTAGCCGGGGGGCTTTGCGCGTGCTCGGCGCCGGCGAGCTGGAGTGGCACCACGCCGCCGACGGCACCCGCCTGTGCATCCATCGCTGGGTGGCAACGGGCCGCACGCAGGGCCACGTGTTGGTGGTGCACGGCTACGCCGACCATGCCGGGCGATATGCCGAGCTCGCCAGCTACCTAGCTTCCAGCGGCTTTGCCGTGGTGGCGCCGGACCTACGTGGCCACGGCCGCTCCGAAGGGAGGCGCGGCCATCTACGCAACTTCGAGGAGTACCACGCCGATCTGGCCACCGGCTGGGCGCTGCTGCCCGCCACGTCACCCCGCTTCGTGGTCGCCCACAGCATGGGAGCGCTGGTCGCCCTCGACTACCTGACGCTGGGCGCCAAGAACCACGATCTGCAGCTCCCGAGTGCCACGGTGGTGACCAGCCCGTTCCTGGCACTGGCGATAGCACCACCCGTGTTCAAGCTGCTGCTCGGACGGATAGCAGCACGCGTGCTTCCCGGGCTGACCCTGGCGAACGGGCTCGTCCCGGAGATGCTGACCCGCGATGCGACGCTCGCCGAGGCCCATCGCACCGATCCTCTGGTGTTCCGCACTGCGACGGCTGGCTGGTTCGCCGCTACCGAGCTGGCACAGCAGCGCGTGCGCGAGCTTCGGCGCTTCCCAACGCCGCTACTGTACGTCTACAGCGACGCCGACCCGGTAGCGCTACCGGCAGCCAACTCGCGGCTGGCCGCACAGCTGGCGGGCCCGGCAACGCAGGTAATCGTGCGTGCCGCCGATCGCCACGAGGTATTGAACGAGATCGATCGCCGCGAGCTATTCGACCGCATCCTGGGGTTCTTCGAGGAAACCGGCGGCGCCGACTAGTCTTGCTGGCCGGCCGGGGTGGGCGGCGATATTTCTGGTAGCTCCGGCATCGCGGCGGGCAGCGCGGCCGCCGCCGCGACGTTCTCTCTTTGAATCGCCTCGTACACCTCGTGCCGGTACACCTTTACCGACCGTGGCGCGTCGACCCCCAGCTTCACCTGGTCGCCACGGATCTCCACCACGGAGATCTGAATCTGGTCGCCGATGACGATGCGCTCGTCGACCCTGCGGGCCAGGATCAGCATATCTGCCGCTGAGCGGTTTCGATCTCCTCGAACACGCCGTGGCGTACTTGCCACGCGGGGTTGTGGCTTATCAGCTGGCGCGCCACCCGGGTGTCACGGTTGACCACCAACGGCCCCTGCAGGTTGGCGGTCATATCGCTGACGTTCTCCGGGATGGTGACGATGGCGAAACAGAGGGCGTCGTCCCCATCGGCTATGCCGATCTCCGCCAGCTCGGCGGGGTCCACGTCCAGAGTGTAGTCGGGGCGGAACACCAGCGGATCGAGCAACACGAACGCCACCTGGCGGTCTGCGATTGACTGCAGCCAATAGAAAGGGGTCTGCGCGGCATCCAGAAGCGCGAACTCATGGTGCTGCTCGAATCCGAACAAGCCACCGGGGAAGGTAAGCACCTGACGCTCATCGACTTCGACCTCGCCAAACGCCTTGCTCTCTATTACCACTGCCGCTCCTATCTCAGGAAGTCCATGAGCCGCGGTCCCAGGCTGCGTGCCGTGGCTGCCAGGGCAGCCTCGTGCGCGGTCTCCAGGGCCTTCAGATCACTGATCGCCGTGGCCAGGTCGATGCCTACCTCGAGGTCGTTCATGCGCACCCGTTCGGGCATTTCAAACGCGATGCGGTTCTGCGTCAACTGAATGCGCTCCGCACGCGCGCCGATGTCCGACACCGTGGTGACCATGTTGAGGAGGGCGTCGTCGATTCCGCGTAGCGCCGAGCCACCGACCGCTCCTGCGTTGCCATCGAACAGGCTGTCGCGTAGGTGGATGACCATGTCGAACACCGATCCACCGAACACCAGCGCACTGTCGGCCACATTTTCCGGCGCGGTCGAGCCGCCATCGACGATACCGAGGTCCTGCAACACCGTGCCACTCACGTCCTGCACCCACAGCTGATGCGGGAAGCTGGACTCCAGGACCAGGGATTCACGAATCGGGTCCAATCGCGCGCGCGCCGGCGCCGCGGACGCGTTGATCTTGTCGATGAGCGCGAACAAGTTGTCGCCCCGCTTCACCTCGATGGCCACGCCATCGATGTCGATTGTGCCGTCTTCCTGCGCCCGATAGTCCACCGCGCGAGTGCTGGAGTAGATCTGCTGGTTCTCCGCCCAGAACGCGTAGTTACCCGGGGTGGAGACGTCGACGAAGGTGTCCTCGCTGATTTCGGTGTTCACCCTGCCGATGTCGCCCACGTAGGAAACCGACTTGATGCCGTCGCGACCATCTGCCAGGCGTCCCACTTCGAGACGAAACGGCGCAAAGGCGCCGTTGAAGCCGGCAAAGATGCGCTTGCCATCCTCCCCAGTGGCGTTGGCGAGACTGGTCAGCTCGTTGAGCAGCTGGTTCACCTCCTGACCCACGTAGCCCATCTGCTCGCCATCGAGCGTGCCGTTGGCGCCGCGTATCGCCAGCTCGCGAACCCGTTGCAGCACGGTGATGGCCTCGCTCAGGTGCGCCTCGGCGGTGTTGAGGCGGCCGCGCATCACGTCGATGTTGGACGAGTAGCGGTCGAGGCGGACCAGCTGCGACTGGAAGCGGACCGACCGGGCGGCAGCCAGAGGGTCGTCGCGCAATTCCTTGACGCTGGTCTGCGACGCGACCTTCGCGCTCTGGGCGTTAAGCTCCGCCTGCCTCTGGCGCAGATAGAACTGCGCGTCGAGGAATGCCTGGTTGCTACTTACTCGATCCAACCTAGACGCCCATCCGGTTGATGATCGTGTCGATCATGGTGTCGAACTGGGCGATGAAGCGGGCGGCGGCGGCAAAGCCCTGCTGGAACTTCACCATCTCCGAGAACTCCTCATCCAGATTGACCCCCGAGATCGACTCTCGCATGTCGGTCAGCTGCTTCATGATGGCGTCGCCGGTGGCCCGGAATTCCCGCGCCTGCTGCCCGCGCAGCCCGACGTCGGCCACTACGCTGGCGAAGTAGTCGTCGAAGGTCGCTGCCGCCCCCACCATCACCGACTGAGTGCGCAGCGATGCAATCTGCAGCGCCGCGGTGCCGTCGCCGCTCAACGCAGCCGGATGGTCAGTGGCCGACGCCGCGACCAGTGTCGGGTCGGCGGCGACGTTTGGGTTGACCCCGATCCACCCGGCGGGATGCTGGAGCGGGGCAACGCTGAACTGGAGGTCTCCGCCACGGAACTGCTCCACCGCGTTTGGCACGGCGAAGTCGAACGCTCCGGCGGCACCCGACTGCTGCAGGATGCCGGCGTAGCCGACCAGAAACTGTCCCGAGTCCTCGAGGTGGCGCAGCACGAAGTCGGGGTTGCGCAAGTCGTCGGCCGGCATCCCCTTGATGGTCAATTGACCGGCGTGGTTCAGCCGTGCCACCACCTCGGCGCCGGATAGGTTGATCCTCTCGATGATCATCTCAACCGTGTCGGCGGGGAAGTACTCGATCTCTATTGGACCGGCAGGTCCTGGCAGGGTAAGCGTTCCAGCCAGCCCCACCTGCTCCTTGAGCTGCAGCTGGTTGGCGCCGCTGACGCGGAAGATGAACGACGAGTCGACCGCACCGTCGCCGTCGCGATCGACGTTGCCGAAGATGTTGCCGATAGTGGGCAGCTCGACGAAGAAGTCGAGGTTGGTCTGGCCGCCGAGGGTGTAAGAGCGACGGTGAATGTCGTTGACCAGATCGATGAAGTTGACGGTGAGCAGGTCGAGCTTCTGGATCTCGCCGCGCAGGTCCACGTCGCGCAGCTCCAGCAATGCGGCCAACTGACCGCCGCGGAAGAAGGCATCATCCTCGGTGTCCGACCACATCAGCCGCGAGTAGCCCTCGTTGTCGGGGTCGGCGACGGTGGTCAGCTGCCGGGATATCTGACCCTGCACCAGGTGGATGCCGGCCGAGTGGATGGTGAACTCGTTGGGATCGCGGCCAACAGTAACCACGTCGATCCGCATCGACAGCTGCTGCACCAGCAGATCACGACGGTCGTAGAGGTCGTTGGGATTGTCGCCCTGCGCCTCGACCTTGAGGATCTGCGCGTTGAGGGCCGATATCTCCTGGGAGCGATCGTTGATGAACTTCACCTGACCGCGCACGTCGTCTTCGACGATGTCGCGCAGCTCGGTGAGCCGGTTGAAGCGGCCGTTGATCGCCTCCACCAGCGAGTCTGCTCGGCGCAGCACCCCGTGCCGCGAGGAGAGCTCGGTGGGATGGAGTGACAGGTCCTGCCACGACTGCCAGAAGCGGTCGAGGGTGGTGCGTACCGACAGATCGGTCGGCTCGTTGTAGATCTGCTCCAGGTTCAACAACTGCTGGTCGCGGGTGGTCCAGTAGGCCTGCTCGTTGCCCTGACTGACGATGCGACTCTCCAGTAGCAGGTCGCGGATGCGGGTAACCTGCGCCACCTCGACGCCCTGGCCGAGCTGGCCGGGTCGCTCCTCGCGGCTCAGACCGGGGACGAACAGCGGTGGCGCGGCATTCAGGTCCACCCGCTGTCGACTGAAGCCCTCCGCTCCGGCGTTGCCGATGTTGTGGCCGACTGTGGTAAGCGCGCGGGTGTGCGACTCGATGCCGCGCTTGCCTATCTCGATGCCGGCGAAGGTCGATGGCATGACTAGTGGTGCTGGTCGACCAGCAGCGACGGGCGGTTGACACCCGACCGTCTGCCGTCGGCCTGATAGGCGGCACCGGATACCCCCGGCAGCAGCTCTCCGATGAGGGCCCCCATGGTCCCCGAGACCGAGCGGAAGAGGTGACCGAGGCGGTCGCTGGTCGCACGGACCGCGTCCGCTGCGTCACGCAGAGAGTTGAAGCTGAGCTGCACACCCACCCGCGCCTTCTCCGGAAGCCAAGCGATTACGTCGTGGAGCCTGGTGGCATTCTCCACGCCCAGCTCGCGCTGCAAGCGGCGAAACACGCTGTCGCGCTCGTTATCGCTACGTTCGATGCTGTCGGCCAGTCGGCGCAGCTCGTCGATGGCCTCGTGAACGTGCTGCATGTGGGCGGCGCCTCGCGGCGCGGACTCGGCCTCGTTCGATTCGCCGCCGCCGCCGGTAACGCGCTCACGGAGGGCCGCCTCCGCGCCGGCGAATCGCCGCAGGTGATGGGCCTGCTCCTCCATGACCTCGGCTAGCAGTGCTGCCAGTCGCACGGTATCCATACCTATCGCACCTCTTCTCCGATTATCGGAGTCGTGGCCGGCGGGGTTAGCGCTGGTGTGGACGGACCTGCGTCTAGCGGCGCCTGGCGTCGGCTGCAGGTGCTGGTGCAGGTGCAGGCCTACGGCTGAGAGTCTCCGGCGGCTCGCCAGTCTGGACTTACGCTGAAGAGCTTCCGGCGGCTCGCCGGCGCGCTTACGCCGAGGAACCTCCGGCGAGCACCCGCTCCAGCCGGGCGGCGTCGTCGGCCAGCAACCTGCTGGTGGGATGGCGCTCGCGCGCTCTCTCCAGGTAGCTGCGTGCCTCCTCGAGACGCTGGTCGTTGACCAGCTCGACGAAGCCGTTGTGGAGGTAAGCCTCGAGGTTCGCCCACAGCGCGCGGTCGTCGGGCACACGCTCCAGCGCGGCGACGATTTCCAGCGCGGTTTCTATCCGCTCCATACCCAGCATGTGGCAGGCATGCAGGCCGACATCCAGCGTGCGCAGCAGATTACCGTTGCCCATCGGATACCAGGGGTCACGGATCGAATCCTGACCAAAACAGACCTTGAGACCGGCATCCAGCAATTCGGGCACCCGGGTGATGCCACGGCGTTTTGGATACCCATCAAATCGGCCCTGCAGGTGCAGGTTCTCGGTCGGCAGCGCGACAAAGCGCAGGCCCGACTTGCCGAGCAGGCGGAACAGCCGGCTGCAGTAGGCGTCTTCGTAGGAGTGCATGGCACAGGTGTGGCTGGCGGTAACCCGGCTGCCGTAATCGCGACTCAGGGCCTCGGCGGCGAGCACTTCGAGGAAGCGCGACTGCGGATCGTCAATCTCGTCGCAGTGCACGTCCACCAGGCAATCATTGGCTTCGGCCAGATCCATCAGCAGCTTGACCGACTCCACGCCGTAATCGCGAGTGAACTCAAAATGCGGGATACCGCCAATCACATCGGCACCCACCGTCACCGCGTCACTCATTAGCTCCTTACCGCCCGGGAAGGACAGAATGCCCTCCTGCGGGAAGGCAACAATCTGCAGATCAACAAAGTCGCGCACTCGGTCACGTACTTCAACCATCGCCCGCAGCGCGGTCAGCTGCGGATCGGTGACATCAACGTGGGTACGCACGTACTGAATGCCGTGGGCGGCAAACAGCTTCAGCGTCTGCTCGGCACGGCTGATGACGTCGTCGCGGCTGAGCATCGCCTTGCGCTCGCCCCAGCACTCGATACCTTCGAACAGGGTACCGCTCTGGTTCCAGCGCGGCTGGCCGGCGGTGAGCGCAGCATCCAGGTGAATGTGCGGCTCGACAAAGGGCGGCAGCAGCAGGTTGCCGCCGGCATCGAGTTCATCGGCGGCAGCGACCACATCCGCGCTCTGGGGCTCGATCCGGCTGAAC
>CAJWOB010000065.1 GCA_913043885.1 uncultured Spirochaetaceae bacterium
GAGCCGTGGCGCATCCCTGCGCTGGACGATCTGCCTGCCGTGTCGGTGTCGTTGCGCACCGAAAGCGCCGGCTTCCAGCCGTACTCCCGCGACCCCGAGACCCTGGCCCGGCCATGGGCGGTTCCCGGCACTCCCGGCCTGGAGCACCGCATTGGCGGTCTGGCCAAGGAGGAAGGGTCTGGCAACGTCAGCTACGACCCGGAGAACAACGAGCGCATGGTGCGTGCCCGTGCGGAGAAGATTGCCCGCATTGCGCGCACCATTCCGAAGCTGGAGGTGGACGGCGTCGCCGAGGGCGAGCTGTTGGTGCTCGGTTGGGGGAGTACCTCCGGGGTAATCCGCACCGCCTGTGAGAAGCTCAGGGACGAAGGCCTACCGGTGGCGTGGGCACATCTGCGCCACCTCAATCCCTTTCCGTCGAATCTGGGCGACGTGCTGTCGCGCTTCCGGCGGGTGCTCATCCCGGAGCTCAACTCCGGTCAGTTGAGGATGCTGATAACCGCCGCCTTCCGTGCCGACACGGTGGGGCTCAACAAGGTACAGGGGCGCCCATTCCTGGTGTCCGAAGTTCGCGACGCCGTCGTGGAACAGCTGGCGGCGCTGGGTACAAAAGAGAGGGAACAGGCCAATGTCCACTGAAGCACCTACTCTCACTCGCAAGGACTTCGTCAGCGATCAGCCGGTGCGCTGGTGCCCCGGCTGCGGCGACTACGCGATCCTGGCGCAGACGCAACGGGTGCTGCCCAATCTGGGGGTGCCCAAGGAGAACGTGGTGTTCGTAAGCGGCATCGGCTGCTCGAGCCGGTTCCCCTACTACATGGACACCTACGGCTTCCACTCCATTCATGGCCGGGCGCCAACCTTCGCCACCGGGCTGAAGATCGCCCGGCCGGAGTTGCTGGTGTTCGTCATCACTGGCGATGGTGATGGGCTGTCGATCGGCGGCAACCACCTGCTCCACGCGCTGCGCCGCAACGTCGACTTCAACGTCGTTCTGTTCAACAACCGCATCTACGGCCTCACCAAGGGCCAGTACTCGCCGACCAGCGAGGTGGGCAAGCGCACCGTCAGCACCCCGATGGGGTCGCTGGACCGGCCGATGATCCCGGCGACGGTGGCGCTGGCGGCGGAGGCGAGCTTCATCGCCCGCACCATCGCCACCGACACCCACCACATGGCCGCCACACTGGAGCGTTCTGCCCACCACCGCGGGGGTTGCTTCGTCGAGGTCTATCAGAACTGCAACATCTACAACGACGGTGCCTTCGACCACTTCGCCGAACGTTCGGTGCGGGCGGAGCGGACGCTGACGCTGGAGCATGGCAAACCGATGCTGTTCGGCAAGAACCGCGAGCTCGGCATCAAGCTGCGTGGCGTCGACCCGGTGGTGTGCGACGCCGACGACCCGGACGTCATGGTCCACGACGAGCAGGCGTCGCCGGTCTTGGCAGAGCTGCTGGCGCAGATGGGGCCGCCGGACCTCCCCGTGCCGTTGGGAATCTTGCGTGCCGTCGACCATCCCACCTACGAGCGCGGGCTGATAGGTCAGATCGAGGAAGCGCAGTCGGCCCGCGGTGTGGGCGACATCGGCGAGCTGCTGCGCGGGCCGGCGACGTGGACGGTGGAGTGACATGATCTGCGGCGAGTGCGGCTTCGATAATTCCGAAGGCGTCGATGCCTGTGAGTCGTGCGGCAGCTACCTGTCGCCGTCGGTGCAGGTCGACACCAGCACGCCATTCGATGCCCACCTGGTGTCGGACGTCGTCGATCAGCTGGCCGCCCACCCACCGCTGCTGGTTGCGTGCGAACAACCGGTGTGGGAAGCCGTCGCTACCATGCGCGAGCAGCGGCATGGCTGCGTGCTGGTAGAGGAAGAGAGTGAGGTAACCGGCATCTTTACCGAGCATGACCTCCTGACCAAGGTGATAGGGGCTGGGAAGTCGCCGCAGAGCGTTGCGGTAGGGGACGTGATGACACCCGATCCGGTGGTGCTGCGGCGCGACGACAGCCTGGCGGTGCTGGTCAACAAGATGGTGGTTGGCTTCTTCCACCACGTGCCCATCGTCGACACCGAGGGCAAGGTTACCGGCGTCGTTTCGGCCCGCGACGTCCTCGACCGGCTCAGCGAGCTGCTCCACCTACCCGCCGAAGCGTAGACCCGCCGCGGCGCCGCAGCCGCGCCAGTTCAGCGGGAAAACGGCGCCGGGTCGCACTACTATCTACACCACGGTGAGCGGAGCACGGTTCAATCGGACGCAGCGCAAGCGCTGGGCACTGTCGACTGGTGCGGCACTGTTAGTGCTCGTGGCGCTGACCTCCAGCGCGCAGGTGGTGGAGAACACCCTCACCGACCAGCTGCGCCGGGTCTTTCCCGAGATCAACCGCGGCTACATCGACCTCAACGGTAACGGCTCCCTCGACCAGACCGACGACCTCAACGAGCTGGTGCCGGAATCGACCCTTACCGACGCCCGCGTGCAGGGCACCGAGATCCTCGACTTCGCACTCGATAATGTCGTGTTCCTCTCCCTCGAAGACCTGCAGGGAGTGCAGCAAGCGGTGCACGATGCCGCCGGCGTCATTCCCGAGCTCATCTCGATCCGCTACGGCGTGCGGCTGATGGAAGTCATCGCAATAAAGGAAGACCAGCTTGCCCGTGGCGTGTTCAGCCCGGTGGCGCTGCGCGAGGCGCACGCGCGGGTGAACGAACTCATGACCGCGTTGACCACCGCCTACAAGCGCCAGGGACGGCAGGACGAACGCGACTTCTCTGCCGCGCGAGATGGCCTGCTTGTAGTGGTGGCACAGGGCTTTCCGCTGCCCGACGGCATCGCCGACGACGACCGCGACATCATGGTTACGCTCATGATGCACACGGTGCAGGGCGGCAATGGCGCCGCCCCCTCGGCCACCGGCGCTACGGTCGAGCAACGACGATCGGCAGTACGCGCGCTGGGCGAGCTGCAGGCCGAGGAGTCAGTCGCCACGCTCATCTCCCTGCTCCGTGTCGACGAGGACCTGCCGGCGGCGCTGGAGATGAAGGTGGCGTCCATCGACGCCCTTGGTCACATCGGCAGTCGGCAGGCGATGACGGTGCTGCTCGACGCGTACCGAGACAACCCCGCCGGCGCCACCGCCCCGGCGGCACTGCGCGCGACCGGCCGTGTTGGCGGCCCGGAAGCCGTGTCGCTGGTGAGCGACGCGCCGCGCAACACGCTGCCGAACGACGGCCCCGGCGCGCCGAGCAACACCGCCACCACGGAGGCCGCACTGGAAGCGGCAGTGTCACTTACCTCGGGCACCCGCCCCGACCGCGCGTTTCTGCCGATCTTCCAGGCCTACACCGAGTCGCCCATCCCGGGGCTGCGCCGGCTTGCGGTTACCGGGCTCGGCGCCTACCGAACGCGTACCATCAGCGACCTGCTGGTGCGGATGGTGAGCCGGGAGCGAGAACCGGAGGTCCGGCTCAGCCTGATCGACGCTATTGCCGGCAGCGGACAGCAGAACGCTCCTACCTTCACCGCGCTGCTGCGCGCCGCGGATACCGAGGACGAGGAGCGGATCGCGGTGCTCGAGGCGGTGGCCGGCAGCCCCAGCAACGCAGCGCTGTTGCCATCTATATATCGAGCAGCTCGGCTCGCGTAGCGTCGACGTGCTCAACGCAGCGCGTGCCGCGCTCCTGGAGCAGCACCAGCAGGCGTCGATCGTCGAGTCGCTCGGCCGCAGCTTGCTGGCAGTGAACGATCGCGACACCCTCGCCGACGGTACGCCAGTGCTGGCGCAGGTGGCCGATCAGACCGCGGTCCCCTTCCTGCAGCGCCTACTGGGCAGCTCGTTCCCGGAGGTCAATAAGAACGTCACCTGGGCGCTCTACCGAGTGCAGACCGGCAACGCGGCTATCGTCGGCGAGCTGCAGAACATCCTGGCCAGCGAGAGCGAGGCGATGACGGTGCTGGGGCGGTGGGCAACGTGGAGACCGTGGCCGCGCTGGCCTGGGTGTTCCGCGGCGCCGGCGAGGATGACCAGCTGCGGCTGCTCACCCTCGAAGCGCTCGGCGACATGGCCAGCCCGCTGGTCGTCGAGCTGGCACCGCAGCTAATGGACGCGCAGCAGCCGGTGGACGTGCGCAAACGGGTGGTGTACGCGCAGCTCCGCAGCCAGATAGAAGAGCGGCTGTAACTTGCCCTAGCCGGTGGCCGCGGCGGCCCGTAGCGCGGCCCGCAGCGTCTGATACTCGGCCACCTCGATCATCGGCGGCCGCTCCAGCTCCGTGATCTGCCAGTCGACCTGCTCGTAGCGACCATCGGATACCTGGAACTGCCGCAGCAGAGTCCCCAGATCCGGGAGCTCTTGAACGATGCCGAGCGAGCGGACGCGTTTTAAGAATGTCTGCAGGATGCGGAACGCCATGCGGCCCAGAGCGGGGGTCGGCTGATTGGTATGCACCCGGCGGTCGAGGTCGGTCTGCGCAAACGCCGCCATGCCGGCCATGTGATACACATCGATGATGTGCGAGGTCTCGACCCCATAGCAGATCGGGAACGGCAGCCGCTCCAGTAGCGAGCGCCGCACCGCATACTCCCCCGACAGCGGCTGCACGATGGCGGTAAGCTCGGGGAAGAACAGCGAGAACAGCGGCCGAACCAGGATCTCGGTAACGCGGCCGCCTCCTGACGGGCGCGTGCCCCCCGCCTCGGCGAGCGGCCGGTCATAGAATGCCTTTACGTACCCGACCTCCGGATCCTGCAGCAGCGGACCGAGCAGCCCATACACGAAGCGCGGGTGAATGTTCTTGATGTCGGCATCGACGTAGACGATCACATCGCCACGCAGCTGGTAGATCGCCTTCCACAGGTTCTCGCCCTTCCCCGGGTTATCGCCGTGGGCGGGCAGGATGTCTGCAGCGGAGTAGACGTCGGCGCCGAATGCCGCGGCCACCTCGCGGGTACGGTCCGCCGATCCGGAATCGATAACCGCAATCTCATCCAGCAGCTGATGGCGCCGCATCAGCTCGTCGATGAAGATGACCACCTCCTTGCCGACGGTGCGCTCTTCGTTGAGGGTAGGGATACACAGCGACACCGACAGCCCCTGCTCCCGCTTGGCCTCCACCAGGCGCGCCGGGTCGAACTGGCCGTGGTGGAACGTATTGGTCCGCAGCCAACTCATCGGCAGTAGCCCGCCTCGATCGCCTCGATAACCGCCACCAGCTGTGCCACTCCGGTGTACATGGCGTCTATGGAGACGCGCTCCTTGTCGGTGCCGACATCGTGGCCAAACGACATGCCGAGCGTTATCGCCGGCACCCCCTCTGAGATGAACGCCGCCAGCTCCGAGGTGCTGGGTGTCAGATGCGGCTGCAGCTCGAGGCGCCGCATGATGCGGTGGGTGCGGGCCACCAGCGGGTGATCGAAGGGCAAACCGCCTGGCTGGCGACGCCCCACGATGTTGAGCTCGACGGTGGCGGCCGACGCCGCGTCGACCTCGGCGACGATCTCGTTGATGCGCCGCACCAGTGAGGTAACCTGGCGGCCCGCTTCACTGCGCACCACGAAGTGGACGGTCGCCGAGGCTGCGGGCCGAATACTAGGGCTGCCACCCCGCACCTGACTCAGCACCACACTGGTCTTCGGCCGGGCCGGCATCGGCAGCGCCAAGATGCCGTCGATGACCTCGTTGAGCGTAGGGATGGCGCCGGCGCTGCCAAAGGCCGTTGGCTGCTCGTCTGCCGGAGCGCGGCATGTGATGGCGCCGCGGATCATGCCGACGGAGCCGTGGCTGAGCCGGCCGAGCTGCACCCCCTCGACGCAGATGCCGAAGTCGATCGCCAGGTCGGTGTGTGCCAGGAAGAACCGTAGGCCGCGGATATCTCCGTCGCCGAGCCCGCCGGTGGATGCCAGCACGGCGATCTGTCCGGGTGGCTGAACGTCCAACTCTTCCAGTACCGCGGGGAGTGAGGCGAGCGCCGCGACGCCGAGCGCATTGTCAGCGACCGCAACACCATGGGCCGATTCCGGGGCCAGCGACACCGTGTGGTCGAGGTCGCCAGCGGCGGGGGTGTCGAGGTGGGCGACCAGCAAGGGGGTTGGCGCAGCGTCTTCGCCTGTGCCTTCGTCGGAACCGGGCAGCAGCGCGGCCACATTACCCTGGGCGTCGATGTGGCAGCTCTGGTAGCCGACCTCGGTAAGGCGATCGCGCAGGAACTGGGCGCGGGCACTCTCGTGAAAGGTGGGCGCGGGGATCTCGGCCACCATCGCCAGATTGGTCAGCAGCGACCCGCCCAACGCCTCGACTCTGGCCGGATAGGTGGTAACCCGGCCGAGCAGCTCCTCGAATCCCCCCTGCGCTGCCACTGGCCGCCAGTGTACAGGGAAATCCGCCTCGCCGGGGGTACGGGCGCCCCGGAAGGTAGCCCCAGGCGGCTAGCGGAACAACGGCCGGCCGGCGCTCATCCCCGGCCACGGGATCGAACCGGCGATGATCAACAGCACCACGAGCGTGAACAGCGCCTGGCGACGGAAGCGGGCGGTGTCGGTGGCCCCCTTCTTCGCCATGGAGCTCCCTATGTTGAACAGAGCCACGGCCACGAACATGGCGATGGCGTGATCGAGGGTGAAGAAGCGGTACTGCGAATTCTGGCTGTACAGCTGGAAGTTGCTGAACGTCTCCAGCGTAAAGGGACTCCACACGAAGTAGAGCAGGAGGCCGAGGATGAACTCAATTCCGACGACATTGATGGCGGCACGCACCAGTTTCTGGTCAGCCGCCAGCTGCTCCTTGCCGGCCAGCCAGCCATAGGTGGAGCGAACCAGCACGGCCAGCAGCGCCAGCAGCGCTGCCCAGCGGACGTAGGAGTGAGCACCTATTACGAAGTTATACATACGTTTGCGCGCTGCTGTTGTGATCTCGCAGCGCGGGAGCTTTGTAACATGCCGGTCCGACTCTGTCCGCGAGCGCTACCGGTAGCTGGTGGCGTCGGTGGCGTCGGCGACGGCAGCCTCTGGGGCGGCGGCCAGCGGCTCCACTGCCTCTGCGTCATCGAGAGGATTCGGCTCCCGCCACAGGTGGCCGTCGTAGGTGCGGACCAGCACATCGTCACCGGCCCGCCCCAGCAGGTACTGCGGCGCCAGCGGTACCTTCCCATAGGGGGTGTCGAGGGCGTAGGTAGGCACCGCGAATCCGGTGATGTTGCCGCGAAGCGCCGACACGATCTGCAGGCCCTTCTCGATGCTGGTGCGGAGATGCGCGGTGCCCGCCAGCAGCTGGCAGTGGAAGATGTAGTAGGGGCGGACCCGTATCTCCAACAGCCGCTGCACCAGCTCGGTCATTACCTCGACGCTGTCGTTCACCCCCTTCAGCAGCACGGTCTGATTACCGAGCGGAACGCCGGCGCGAAGCAGCCGGTCGCACGCCGCTGCCGCCTCGGCGGTGATCTCACGAGGGTGATTGAAGTGGGTGTTCAGCCAGAAGGGATGGTGGCGCGACAACACGGTGCACAACTCGGGGGTGATGCGTTGCGGCAGCGTGCACGGCGTGCGTGTGCCGGCCCGCAGCAGCTTTACATGCGGGATGGCGCGCAGCTGACCCAACAGATCATCCAGTCGCTCGTCGGAGAACAGGAACGGGTCGCCCCCGGTAACGAGCACATCGCGAATGGCTGGCGTGCGCCGAATGTAGTCGATGCCGGCCTGCACCTTGTCGCGCGTGTGGTGCTGCTCGCTGCTGCCGACGAAGTACTCGCGGAAGCAGTAGCGGCAGTAGGTGGGGCAGACGTTGGTGACCTTGAAGGCGACACGATCCGGGTAGACGTGCACCACCGCGTCGACAGGTGAGTTGACCTGCTCCAACAGCGGGTCGGCCATGCCCAGAGGGTCGGTGAGCTCCGCGGCGGACGGGACCTGCTGCAGGCGCAGTGGGCAGCTCGGGTCATCGGCGTCCATCAGGCTGGCGTAATAGGGGGTTATCGCCCAGCGAAACTGGGCGCCCGCTCGCTCGATCTGCTCACGCTCGGCCTCGGTCAGATTGATGTGGCGCGCCAAGCCATCCGCGCTGGTGATGCGGTTGCGCAGCTGCCAGCGCCAGTCTGCCCACTCCGCCGGGCTACCCGCCGAATGCATCGGTCGGCAGCCCGGTGGCACCTGGTGCCGCGCGAAACACACCTCCCGCCCGCGGCTGGCTGGCGAGCGCCGCGGCGTCCAACTGGTAGGCGGACGTGGTGATAAACAGCTGGTCCAGGTCGGGGCCGCCGAAGCAGCACGAGGTGGTCTGGTCCGCACCGGTGCGTACCTCGTGCTTGGCCGAGCCATCGCGCGGGTCGAAGCGCACCACGCGACCGCTGCCCCACAGCGCCACCCACAGCAGCCCCTCGCTGTCGATGGACATGCCGTCGGGCAGGCCCCACCCCTCGGGAATGGTCACCGCAGCGCGACGATTGCCGATGTCGCCGCTGGCGGCGTCGTAGTCGAACGCCCACACCTCGCCGACGGCGGAGTCGATGTAGTACATGGTGGCGTGATCGGCACTCCAGGCCAGGCCGTTGCCGATGGTGACGCCGTCCAGCATCTGAGTAACACCTCCGTCGGTGTCGACCCGGTACAGCCCGCCAGCCCCGTCCGCCGCGTCGATGGCCATGGTGCCGACCCAGAACCTGCCCTGTGGATCGCACTTGGCGTCGTTGGCACGGTTGCCACTCACGCTTTCTTCGATTGTCGCCACATCCTCGGTCGCGCCGGTGGCCGGGTCCAGGAACACCAGCCGCTTCTCGAGCATCACAATGAGGCCGCCCGCCGCGCGCGGCGCGGGGGCGCACACGGTGCTGTCGGTTTCGATAATCCGGTCGGCGCCGGTAGCCGGGTTGGTGGCATGCAGAGCCCGGTGGAACATGTCCACCCAGTAGAGAGTGCCGGTGCGAGCGTCCCAGCACGGCCCCTCGCCGTGGGACTCGGGGTCGGGGGGTCCATCGCCTACCAGAAGCTGGGCATCCTGTTCAGTCACGGCGCCATTCTATGCGACCGCGCCCTGGACGCCAGCGGCCAGCGGCCACCGGCCAGCCGCCGACGCCCAGGGGTGGACAGACGACCGTGGGCACGCACACTGGGGGCAGCAATGAGCGCACATGGCAATGGCAGCGGCAGCTGGCGGCGAGAGGAAGTTGAGGTGCTCGGCACTCTCCAGGACCTGGTCAGCATCGATAGCGTCAACCCCGACCTGCCGGGCGGCAGCACCGGCGAAGGTGGCATGGTGGACTATCTGCGCCGCTTCTTCGCCGACCTGGACGAGCTGATCGTTATGCTTGTCCGCCTTCAGGGCATCCTCTGTGGGACCCGTCACGACGAGACCGTCCGCGAAGTCTCCACCGAGAGAGATCTTGTTCGCGCGGATCGCGGTGTGGCTCAATTTTCCGGACGCCCCGTAGAGCGCGACCCCGTAATCGGTGTTCGCCTGCACATCGACCCCGGCGAGCGTCACGTTGAACGTGGGGTTGATGATGAACGTGGGGTTGATGATGAACGTGGGATTGATGATGAACGTGGGGTTGATGATGAAGTCCTTATCGACGACCGCCGCAGGATCCCCCGAGAAGGTGGGGTTGATGATCGCGACGCCCCCCCCGCCATTATCCGCGATGACCATGTTCGGGGTGCTGAACGTGGGGTTGATGATCGCGTCCCGGCTCTCGGGCGCCGTGTAACTCTCTTCGAAGGTGGGATCGATGATGAGCACGTAGCCCACCCCATGCGCCGCGAGCCCGAGGCCCGTGTTCCCCTCGATGCGAGACATGGTGACGAGGAGCATGTCCGCGTTCGAGATTTGGACCCCATGTCCCCCCAAGCCTTC
>CAJWOB010000066.1 GCA_913043885.1 uncultured Spirochaetaceae bacterium
TCGAACCAGGAGTGGATCGACATCTCGCGCGCCACGGCTAGCTCACGCCACCTTCTCAGGCAAGAGCCGCGAGCAGCTCAGCGGGGCTGCCGAAGTAGCCGGAGGTGCGGGCTCGACCGGCAAGCTGTACCACCCTGGCGTTGGCCACCGGGTTGGTGCCCATCCGCGAGGCGAGACTGAGCAGCACCTCATTCGCGGTGACCGGATGTGGATCGTCACCCCGCTGCCACGCCTGCAACACGCGGCCGTAGGCACGGTCGGGGGCATGGATATCGGCGTCGTCGGTTGCGCGGCGCAGGCCCCGTGCGGCTGCCACCAGAGCCTGCGGATCGTGGACGGGCAGGCGCGCCAGTTCCTGCCGCTGTCGCTTGGCATGCGTCAGACCTTCCCGCAGCAGCGGCACGGCGACACGACGTCCGTCGGCAGCGGCGAGGAAGCAGCGCAGCGTGGAGTGGCACAACGCAACCGGGAGATCCAACAGCTCGACGATGGCGTAGGCGTGCAGATGAGGGGCCGCGTCAGCCACCTCCACCACTCGTACCCTCCAGTCCCGCATGACCGCCGCCAACGCCCGGAGGACATCGCGCAGCTCCGCAGGGACGCGACGCCCGGCGCGGGGCAAAACTGCGTAGGCGGATGGGTCCGCCACCTCGAGCTCCGCGCTTCGCGCGCCGCCACCGCCCGCGTCGGCACTCGCAGCGATGGCACCACGGTCTTCGGCGCGGACCGCGCCCACCGCTAGCAACGCCTGCAGTGACCCAACGGTGTCTCCGGGAGGCGTGTTAACCCACAGGATTGCTCGGCCGTCGGTCAGCAATGACCGCGTGCCCGAGGCTGCGGCACCCGGCGAAGCCGGCGCGTTCACGGGACCATCGCCGACGACCACGAGCGGTGCGCCGGCCCAGGCGCCCCTCGCCGCGGCATCGGGGGAAAGCAGAGGCTGAAGCTCGGCGACCGCCCAGCCACCGGGATGGATGCAGCGTCGCCTGGGCCGTCGCTTCCGCGTCCGTGTCGCCGCCGGCTGGGCTGGCGCGGCCACTCGCCTGACGTCGGCACCGCTGAGCGCCAGCAGCGCCTCCACGGCGTCGGCGTTGGCTGCCGCGTGCGGCGGATGCGCATCGGCAACGAGGACTCGCACGCGGCGCAACTATAGACAGAGCACGATGCACCGTCGACGAGACCGGAGGGGCGCCCGACGCCACCGGCGCGCCGGCCCCGGCCGGTTGACCGACCGAACGAGCATGTGTTACCCAAGCCGCGAATCGTCTAGAGGCGCGAGCGGCATCAGTAGCGGCAAGGAGGACGCAGGGTCCGCCGATGTGCCGCCAAAGGGGCGCCCGCCGAAGTGCCACGACACCTGCTGTCGCGGCGCTGGTCGCGATCCGTAGGTGCCGAGGCGCCGACCGCGAAAGTAGCGTGACTGTCACCCGGCGGGTGGAGCGCTAGGCATTCGGCAGCCCGCGAATCCGCGACCGCTCCTGCCGACTGCGCCCTACCCCCGGAGCAAGAGGAGCGGATGGCATCTCGAATACCCGTGGCAGTTCTCGGCGCTACTGGCCTGGTCGGTCAGGGCATTCTCAGCCTGCTGGCCGACCACCCTCGCTTGCGAGTGGCCGAAGTCATCGCCTCTCCCCGCAGCGCGGGCAAGCGCTACGACGAGGCGACCACCTGGCGGCGGGGTGACGCCCTCCCTGCGGAGCTCTCCGCGCTGCGGGTGCAGGCGGGGGACGACCCGGTCACCAGTAGCGTCGTGTTCTCCAGCGCGACCTCACGCGTGTCCACCGAGCTGGAGCGGCGCTACATCGCCGAGGGGCGGCTGGTCATCAGCAACGCGTCGGGGCACCGAATGGAGTCGGATGTGCCACTGGTGGTCCCGGAGGTAAACGCCGACCACCTCGAGCTGGTGCGGGGGCGAGAAGGCGCCATCGTCACCAACTGCAATTGTGCGGCGATGTTCGTGGCCATGGTGCTGGCTCCCCTGCACCACACGTTTGGCGTCGAGGCGGTGCAGGTCACCACGTTGCAGGCGGTCTCCGGCGGAGGCTACCCCGGGGTACCGAGCCTCCACATCCTCGGCAACGTGGTGCCGCTGCCGGGCGAGGAGCAGAAGATCGAGCGGGAGCTGCAGAAGATGCTCGGCTCCGTCACCGGTGGCGGGATCGCACCCGCTGCCTTCGCCGTCAGCGCCCAGAGTCATCGCGTGCCGGTTATCGACGGTCATACCGCTTCGGTGTCGGTGCGTCTCGGTCGCGACGTCGAGCCCGCCGAGGTCGTCGCCACGCTGGAGGCCCACCGCGGCCTGCCGCAGGAGAGGCGGCTTCCGACGGCACCGCCTGTGCCGATCGTGGTGACAGATCTGCCCGACCGACCTCAGCCGCGCCTGGATGCGGAGAGCCACGCCGGCCTGGTGGCGACGGTCGGCCGCGTCCGGCGCTGCCCGGTGCTCGGCATCAAGATGTTGGTGCTGGGCCACAACCTGGTGCGGGGCGCGGCTGCGGCAGCGGTGCTGAACGCCGAGACGCTGGACACCATGGGGCTACTGCCGGCATGAGCGACGTCCTGGTCTACAAGTTCGGCGGCACGTCGCTCGACGGCGCCGACCGCATCGAGCGAGCCCTCCAGCTGGCGCAGGAAGCGACCGAGCGCGGATCCGGTGTCGTGCTGGTGGCGTCGGCAATGGGCGCTACCACCGACACGCTGCACGAGCTAGCCACCGCCGGCGCCGGCGACGCGGCCACGATCAGGCGGCTGATCGAACGCCATCAAGCCGTGGCACGGCAGTTGTGTAGCGGAGCGGTGCTCTCCGCATGCCTCGCCGCCATCGACGCAGTAGGTGTGGAGTTGGGAGAACAGGTGGCGGCGCTGCGGCCCTGGCGGTCGCCGCCGGCGGCTACCACGGCGGCCATCCTCTCCACCGGCGAGCGGCTGTCGACGCGGGTCATCGCCGCCGCCGCGGCGGAGCGGGGCTTTGCCGCCACCCTGGTCGACGCGCGTCAACTGATACGCACCAACGGCGATCATCTGGAGGCCACCGTCGACCGGCCGGCCACGGCTCAGCTGCTGTCCGCAGGGGCACGCCCCTCGGCGGGCGAGCTGGTGGTGATGCAGGGCTTTCTCGGTGCTACCGCCGAAGGCACCACCACCACGCTCGGGCGCGGCGGTTCGGACTACACCGCCAGCCTGGTCGGTGCCGCACTCGCTGCGACCGAGGTGGTCATCTGGACCGACGTCGACGCAGTGATGACCTGCGATCCGAAGGTGGTCCCCGACGCCCGCCCACTGGCTCAGCTCAGCTACCGTGTGGCTGCCGAGCTCGCCTATTGCGGAGCAGCGGTCCTCCACCCGCAGACCATCGGCCCCGCGGTGGAGGCCGGCACTCCGGTGCGGGTGCGAAATCCACACCTAGGCAGTGGACCTGGAACGATTATCCATGCCGGTGGCGACCATCGTGGCCCAGCGGCGATCGCATTCAAGCAGGGCATCACCGTCGTCAACGTTACGTCGTCGCGCATGCTGGACAACTACGGCTTCCTGCGCCGCATCTTCGCCACCTTCGAGGCTCATCGCACGTCCGTGGACCTGGTCACCACCAGCGAAGTCTCGGTATCGATGACCATCGACGACGAGAGCGCACTCCCGGCCATCGTCGCCGATCTCGAACAGATCGGCACCGTCACCGTCGAGCAGCGACAGGCCATCGTGTCGATGGTGGGCGACGGACTGCTGGAGGCCGACGATGTACTGGCCAACGCAGCAACTGCCATCAACGGCACGCCGGTGACCCTCCTATCACTGGGAGCGTCGGACGTGAATCTCTCGCTGGTCGTCCCCGATGCCGCCAGTAACCACACCGTACGGGCGTTGCACCACGCACTGCTCGACATGCAGCCGCAACTGAAGAAGGAGACCTTTCGATGATGAGCACACGGTTGGCCAACCTGGGCGGATACGCCTTTGCTGAAGTAAACGAGAAGGTTACCGAGCTGCGCGCGGCCGGCATCGAGCCAATCGACTTCGGGGTTGGAGACCCGACCGACCCGACGCCTGAAGTAGTGCGGTCGGCGGCCAAAGAGGCGATCGACCGCCGCGCCACCGCCGGCTACCCGAGCTACATAGGCGACGCCGGCTACCGCAGCGCCGTTGCCACCTGGTTCGAGCAGCGGTTTGGAGTGTCGTTGGATGCCGGGAGTGAGGTGTCGGCGTCGGTCGGTTCCAAGGAGGCCGTGTTCAACGTACACGAGGCACTGGTAGACCCCGGCGACGTCGTGCTGTGCCCCACACCGGGTTACCCGCCCTACAGCCGCGGCACGCTGTTTGCCGAGGGAGAGCCCTACTACATGCCACTGACTGCGGCCAACGACTATCTGGTGGACTTTGCCGCAATCCCCAGCGATGTCGCCGACCGAGCGGCGATGATGTGGCTCAACTACCCCAACTCGCCAAGCGGAGCCCTTGCCAACGAGGCATTCTACGCCGCGGCGTTCGAGTTCGCCGACAGCCACGACCTGATAATCGCCTCCGACGAGGCCTACTCGGAGATCTACTTCGGCGATTCGGCCCCGCTATCGATTCTCAACGTCCGCAAGCGGGGAGCGCTGGTGTTCAACTCCCTGTCCAAGCGATCGGCGATGACCACGTACCGCATCGGCTGGGTGGCTGGCGATCCCGAGCTGGTCGCCCACTATCGGAAAGTGAAGACCAACGTCGACTCCGGTACGCCGACGTTTGTGCAGGACGCGGCGGCGGCAGCTCTAGCCGACGAGGAGCACGTTCGTGGCTTCCGCGAGGCCTACCGAGGCAGACGCGACGCGTTATGCGCGGGGCTGCGGAACGCCGGCCTCGATGACTGCACCCCTCCCGCCACCCTCTACGTGTGGCAGCGGGTTCCGGCCGGGATGAGCTCCGTCCAGTTTGCCGAGCGCCTGCTGGCGCCCGAGGTAGCGGTGGTCACCACCCCCGGTCCCTGGATTTCCGACGAGCTGGCGGATGGCAGTAGCCCGGGAGAGGGATTTGTCCGTTTCGCGCTGGTGCAGCCTCTCGAGCAGACCAAGCTCGCCGCGGAGAGAATAGCCGCGCTGGCGTTGTAGCCGCCCGGGGCCGGTCGTACACTCTAGTCGGTGGACTTCCTCGACCGCCTCACCAACGTGCTCCGCGGGATCGTCACCGACGATCAGTCGAACACGAGTCGAGCCTGGGATCGTGGCCGCTCGAGTGGCGACCCGGATCTCGACGAGGCGTGGGATGAGCTCGACGACTTCCTCAACGAGGGGCGGGAAGGCCCCTCCGCTCCTGACGCCGCAAGCAGCGGCGCCGGCGGACAAGGGACGCGGCAGCAGCGGGCACCGATCAGTCCGAAGACCGAGCGCGCCTACGCGACCATTGGCGTGCCGGTCGACGCGTCCGCAGCCGAAGTGCGGGCCGCCTACAAGAAGCTGATGCGCCAGCACCACCCCGACAGATTCGCCGGGGACGCGGAGAGGGCGCGGCAGGCTACCGTCACTGCCGCCCGCATCAATGCCGCGTACGAGCACATCGTCGCCCAGTCGCAGCGCCGGCGGCAGAGCTGAGGTCACGACCGCCGGATGCCGGCGGCCGGCAGAACCGGTTGCGATCCAAGGGGTGTGCTATACTCTTAAGTCGAGCGCCTAGCTGGCCCGGTGTCACGTGTCTTCGTCGCTAACAGTCATGCTCGTGGCCGGTGTCGCGCTGCTGAGCTTTCTCTTGAGTGCCCTGCTCACCCCAGCGGTGCGCCGGCTGGCACGCGTCCGCCGTTGGTATGACATCCCGGACGCCCGCAAGATCCACACTGGCCTGATCCCGCGGCTCGGCGGAGTGGCGATGTTTGCCGCCGCCGGCGTTGCCGTGCTGGTCGCGCTCATCGTGCTCCCGACACTCGGGTTCGAGTCGCCGATCGAGCCACGCACGGCGCTCTTCATTCTGGCCGGCCTGGTGCTGGTTACCGGGGCAGGAGCGATCGACGACGTCATCAATCTCCGCGCCCGCACGAAATTCCTGTTCCAGGTTGGGGCTGCCCTTCTGATCGCAATAGGCGGTATCCAGATCGACTCGATCACGCTGCCCTACCTTGGCAAGGTTCACTTCGGCGTGCTGGCGGTGCCGATTACGGTGCTGTGGATCGTCGGCCTCACCAATGCCGTCAACTTCATCGACGGCATGGATGGCCTGGCCGGCGGCATTGCCGCATTCGCCGCTACCGGCATGGCCGTAATCGCGCTGCTGCAGGGACAGCTCGTTGCCGCTGCGATGGCGTTCATTTTGCTTGGTGCGTTGGGCGGGTTCCTTATCTACAACCTGCCGCCCGCCTCCATCTTCATGGGCGACTCCGGTAGCCACCTGCTTGGGTTCTCTCTGGCGATCCTGCCACTGCTGGGCATTTCAAAAGCCGCATCGCTGGGCACACTGCTGGTGCCCCTCACGCTGCTGCTGATCCCCGTGCTGGACATCGCCGCCGCCATCGTGCGGCGCACCCGCGCCCGCCAACCGTTCTGGAAACCGGATCGCGACCACATCCACCACAAGCTCCTCGATCTCGGGCTGTCGGACCGCAAGATCCTGGTGGCGGTGTACAGCGTCTGTACCTACCTGGCAGTGGTCGCCGTTACCGCGGTAATCCTGCCCCGCGAAACGGAACTGTTTCTGGTGCTGGTGGTGTGGGCAGGTATTCTGGTGGCGTATGGCGTGCTCGCCTATCTGCGCAAGCAGCGGGCCTCGGCTCGCGCGGCGCGGCGCACCGCCGACGGCAGCAGCGACCGCGTCGCCGGCAGTCAGCGCAGCTAAGCCGCACCATCACCCGCTACTCCAGAGCGTATTCCTTCAGCTTGCGGTGCAGTGTCTTGCGGCCGATCCCCAGTACCTCCGCCGTGCGCGTCTTGTTGCCGTTCTGGCTCTGCAGGGTCACCCGGATCATCTCCCGCTCACCCTGAGCCAGCGAGCTGCCGATCGCCATACGGATGAGTGGCTGGTCCTCTGCCTCGCGGACGGTAGGCGGTAGATCCGCGGGGGCGATGGTGGCCCCTTTGGACATCACCACCGCGCTCTCGATGCTGTTGCGGAGCTCGCGCACGTTGCCGGGCCAGCTGTAGCGATGCAGTGCATTGAGCGCCGTGGGCTCGAACCCCTCGATCTGCTTCTGATTCTCCGCGGCGTACTCGCGGAGGAACGCGGCGGCCAATAGCGATACGTCGGAGGCGCGCTCGCGCAGCGGCGGGACGTGGATGTTCACGACGTTGAGCCGATAGTAGAGGTCCTCCCGAAAGTCCCCCTGCTCGATCGCCACCTTCAGGTCGCGGTTGGTCGCCGCCACGACACGCACGTCGCTGGAGATGGTCTGCTCGCCTCCCACCCGCTCGAAGGTCCGCTCCTGCAACACGCGCAGTAGCTTGATCTGCACGCTCTGCGAGATCTCACCGATCTCGTCGAGGTAGATGGTGCCGCTATCGGCCAGCTCGAAGCGCCCCCGCTTTCTCGCCACGGCACCGGTAAACGCGCCGCGCTCGTGGCCAAACAGCTCGCTCTCCAGTAACGACTCGCTGAGGGCGGCGCAGTGGACCTTGACGAACGGCCCCTCCTTGCGTGGCGAGAGGTTGTGGATGGTGTCTGCCACCACCTCCTTGCCGACGCCACTCTCGCCGGTGATGAGGACCGACGCGCGCGTGGGCGCCACCTGCTGCACCACTTCGAACACCTGCTTCATCGGCGAGCTGGCGGCAACGATCTGACTGCTGATGGCGCGCTGATCCAGCTGCTCCCGTAGATCGCGGTTCTGCAGTACCAGCTGGCGTCGGGAGAGCGCACGCTTTACCAGGAGGCCTAGCCGGTCCAGGTTCACCGGCTTGGTCAGGAAGTCGTAGGCGCCGTCGCGCATTGCCTGCACCGCGCTCTCGATCGTGCCGTGGCCGGTCAGGATGATGACCGGCACCGCGGGATAGGCGGACACCACCCGCTTCAGAAGATCTTCGCCGGACAGCACCGGCATGCGGAGGTCGCTGATAATCAGGTCGATCTCGTCCCCGGCAACCGCCCGCAGAGCCTCTTCCCCGTCGGCGGTGAGGGTGGCGCGGTGCCCGTCCAGCTCGAGCGCCTTTCCCAGCCCTTCGCGGATGTTCTTCTCGTCGTCGACCACCAGCACGCGACCGGTGGGCCCGCTCGCGCTCATGCCGGCTCCGGAAGTGGCAGCAGGTGGCGTCGGCGCTCGGGGACGGGAATGGTTACGCTGAACGTCGTCCCCTTGCCCTCGCGACTGTCCACCGCGATTTCCCCCAGGTGCTCCTTCACGATCTTGTAGACCAACGTGAGCCCGAGGCCGGACCCGAAGTCCCTGGTAGTGAAGTAGGGCTCGAAGAGCTTGCCCTGCACGTCCGCGGCGATCCCCGGACCGCTGTCGGTGATGCGCACCGACACAGTGTCCATCGTCGCCTCGGTGACCACCACCAGCCTGCGACGATCGATGGGTACCTCCTTCATCGCCGCCACCGCGTTGGTAATCACATTCAACAGCGCCTCGCGGAAGTAGCGCTCGTCGAGCAGCACCTGTGGCATGTCCCCTGCCAGCTCCGTGTCCACCTCCACGCCCGACTCCTCGAGCTCGGGAGCCATGAACGCCAGTAGCTCGCCGACCACCACGTTGACATCCCCGAGTGACAGGTCGACGTTCATCGGCCGAATGGCGAACAGGTAGTCGACCACGATCTGATTGAGGCGCTCCACCTCCTCCTCGATGACGCCCACCTCCTCGCGGACGGCTTCGAGGTCGGCGTCGGCCGGTTGGCTACCGGGACCGAGCAGCGGCAGGCGCTTGCGGATGAGCTGCAGGTGGATGCCGATTGCCCCCAATGGGTTCTTGATCTCGTGGGCGACTCCGGCCGCAAGGGTGGTAAGGGAGGCGAGACTCTCGGCACGCCGCAGTCGGGCGTCGTCCGCACGCTTGGCGGTGACGTCGTCGATGTGGATGAGCGTGCCCTCCACTCGCCGCTCCCGCACCAGCGGTCGCACTCCGAAGCTGAGGATGCGCGTCTCGGCTCCGGCGAGCGCGAAATCGCGCTCCTCCACGGTGTCGCCGGCCTCCAACACCTCGGCCAGAAATGCGCCGATCTCCCGATCGCTCACCGCTTCGCTTACCGGGCGCTCGAGGTAGCCGCCACGTTGGGCGGGCAACAGACGCTCGGCGGCGCGGTTTACCATCAGCACCTGGCCGTCGTTGTCGGCTACCAGAACGCCGAGCGCCATCGAATCCAGCACCACCGCCAGCAGCTCGTTCTCCGACGCGAGCATGCCCACCAGCCCCGCAACTTGGTCGCTGTCGAGCCGGTCGAGCTTGTCTACCGCGCGTTGATAGAAGCGGCGCACCGATCAGGCCGCCGCGGCTGCACGCGGTCGACCGGCGGCGGCCATCGCAACGCCAAGCCGCTGCAGGACGTGGCCGGGCTGCTGCCGTAGCAGCATCACCGAGGCATTGGCGTGGTCGATGTGCTCCGCCCAACACGCAGCCAGAGCCGGGTCCACTGGCGGCTCTGCGGACTCCGGCGCCGCCGCTGCCTCGCGTATCACCTCCGCTACCTCTTCCAGCAGCGTGACGAACGCCTCGCGATCGAGGGCACCGCTCAGACCCGCGGCGGCCGCGTACGTGCCATGACCGGCGGCGCCGGTCGCCGGCCCCCGCCGCAGCCCCGCGCACGTCGGAGTCCTTGTCCTTCAGGCACTCCGCGAGCTGCGGCGCCGCGGCCTGCGTCAGCGCCGACGGCTCCGTGCTGGCGTTCGCGGTGGG
>CAJWOB010000067.1 GCA_913043885.1 uncultured Spirochaetaceae bacterium
GCATGTAGCCGTAGGTGTCGCGCCGGATCGGTAACGACTCTAGCTCGGAATCTGTCTGCGCGATGCGCTGCTGCATCTGCGGGTCGTCCGCCGTGGCCCCTCGGAGGAAGTCAGCCATGCTGCGATGGTCGCGCCCTTGAGTGGCGGTCGCGGCCGGGTCCGCGCCTCGCCGCCACTGCGGGTGGCGCAGAGACAGCGCATGCATGCGGCCGACGATTCTGCCCAGCATGCGGCGCCTGGGCAACGTCTGCGTTGTGGTGCGCTCCGGTGACATTCCGGGGGCGGCCTCGGTCAGCGACGCGAGGATAGGGGTGGGCGCAGCGGTGACCCGCTCACAGAGTGCGCCGCCAACCGAGCGAAGCGGTCGGTGCACGCGGATGTCATCCGAGGTGAGCTCCGACATCTAGAAGACATGAGAGAGGCGCGCCGCCAACTCGCCCGTGCCATCTCCAGTCAGTGATTCGGCGACCTTTAGGAAGCAGTCGGTGCCATCGCGGGTGCAGCGCATCACCGCGGAGGGCGTACCGACGGCGAGGTTGTCGGTAGCCGTCAGCTCGACGCCGAACAGCTCCGCAGCCGTGGCGGTGGCGTCGATCACGGCTCGTACCTACGGGTCGGCAACGCTGCCTTCGGTCCGCATCGGTCCTTCCGAGCGGTCAGGTAGTTTCATCGGACTTGCCGCCAGGGCATCCTCGTCCAACTCCACGCCCAGCCCTGGCGTATCCGGGACGATGAGGTTGCCCCTGTCGACCACCCACTTGGGCCGCATCGCCTCGTCCCGATACGTGTCCTGCCGCACGTACTCGAGGATCGAGAAGTTGGGGATCGCCATGGCCACGTGCGCGGCCGCCGCCGTGGACAGCGGGCCCTGCGGATTGTGCGGCGCGAGGTTGACGTAGTAGGCCTCCGCCAGCGCCGCGATATTCTTGAGCTCCGAGATGCCGCCGGCGTGGCACGGGTCGGGTTGAATGATGTCCACCAGCCGTTGCTCCAGCAGGGGACGATAGTCCCATTTGGAATACAGCCGCTCGCCCAGGGCGATGTCCATCGGTGGGTCGGCGTGGCGGATCCGGACGAGGCTCTCCAGATCGTCGGGCTGCGTGGTCTCTTCGAGGAAGAACAGGTTGAACGGTTCGAGCGCCCGCATCAGTCGCGCCGCCGTCGCGGGGCGACCGCGGCCGTGGTCGTCGATCATGATGTCGACGTCGGGTCCGACCGCCTCGCGCAGCGTGCGCACCCGCTCCACGAACTTCTCCAGCCGCTCCTGCTCCGGCATCAGCATGTCGTCGCGCCACGAGCCGGTCTTCATGGCGGTATAGCCGTCGGCGACGTCGCGGGTAGCTTCGGCCACCATCTCCTCCGGTTGATAGATGCCGACGTGGGTGTACAGCCGCACGTGGTCGCGGGTCGGGCCTCCCAGGAGCCGGTACACCGGCACCCCCCACGCCATGCCGCGCAGGTCCCACAGCGCCTGATCGATACCGGCTATCGCCGTGCTGGTGAGGGGGCCACCACGCCAGAACTGGTGCCGGTACAGCCGCTGCCAGTGGTGCTCGACCGCCAGCGGGTCGTGGCCGATCAGCCGCTCCTTCATCTCGTCGATGACCACTCGGACGCTGCGCTCACGACCCTCGATGGTGGCCTCGCCCCAGCCGACCAGCTCGGTGTCGGTGCGTACGCGGACCACCACCCAGTTGCGCCGCCCGCCGAATGCGACGGTGGTGTCGATGTCGGTGATCTTCATCTTTGCGGGCCCCCGGTCGCGGTCTTGGGAAACGCGGTGCCGTCCTGGGGCTGGTAGCCCACCAGATCGGTGGTGTGGTCCAGCGACATCCAGGCGTTGCGGTGGCGCGAGGTGCCGTGGACGATGGCCCATTCCACTCCCTCGGCCTCGACGCAGCGGAGGAACAGCTGCGCGCAGTCGCGGAGACTGAGGTTGTCTTCCGGCTGATCCGGGTCCCAGTCGCCGCCCTGGTCGAATCTGACGGAGCAGATGCGGGCGCAGATGACCGATAGGCGGTGTTGAGTCGAGTAGACCCGGGCCAGGGCTTCGGCCCAGCACTCGGTGGCGCCGTACATGCTCTCTGGGTACACCGGTGCGTCCCACTCGATGGAGGTATGGCGGCGGTATCCCTGCACCGCGTGCACGCTGCTGGCCACGACCAGGCGCCGGCAGCCCGCGCGTCGGGCGGCCTCGAAGGCGTTGTAGGCACCGATGATGTTGAGGGGCAGCAGGGTGTCGTAGAACTCCGCCCCGGGTGAGGTGTCGGCCGCGAGATGGACGACCACGTCGAAGCCGTCACACGCGGCGGCGAAGTCATCGACGTCGGTGATGTCCAGCTGCCGATACTCCTCGTGCGCCGCGAGATCGCCCACGGGCCGGATGTCGGCGAGCCGCAGCCGGTGGCGGTCACCCCAATGCTCCCGGAGCTGGCCTCCGACCAGGCCGGCCGCGCCGGTGATCAACACCTTTGACATACTCCTCTGCTAAGCCTCTACGGCCTAATCCTGATAGATTCGGCGAGGCATCACCAGGAGGTGGGGTCTGGCGCACGGCGACGCTCCACCGGGAGGCAACTGTTGGTAATCAAGGATATACGCGCGTTCGAGGTCGACCTGCGCCGGGCCCTGCCAAAGGTCCCGGACGGCCCGGCATATCTCTCACGGCGTGACCGTCAGCCGGCGGGCCCGCTGGAGCGCTACGCCGCCTACCGCGGTAACCGTGGCGCGGCGGGGGCCAGCTGGCGCGGAGTGGGATGCGTGCTCGAAGCGGAGGATGGCACCACTGGGTTCGGCACGACGGTAACCGCCGGCCCGGTCGTCCCCATCATCAACAACCACCTGCGCGCACAGCTGGTAGGACAGCCGCTGATGGCAACCGAGAAGCTCTACGACCTGATGTGCCGGCTTACCGCCGCTTATGGGGGCGGCGGAGTGACTGCCGGTGCCATCTCGGCCGTGGACGTGGCCGCATGGGACGCCAAGGGCAAGGTGCTGGGGCGGCCGGTGTACGAGCTGCTGGGCGGGCCGTGGCGTGACAGAATCCCCTGCTACGCCACGGGCTTCGAGGTCGAATGGTACCTCGAGCTCGGTTTCGAGGCGGTCAAGCTGCCAAATCCATACGGCCCTCCGGATGGTGACGAGGGGCTGCGGCTGGCCGAGGAGATGGTCGCCGAAGCCCGCGAGCTGCTGGGTCCCGATCGGGCGCTGATGATGGACTGCTGGATGGCGATGGACGTCGACTACATGGTGCGGCTCGCCGAGCGTCTGCGCCAGCTGCTCGATGCGCTGCGCGACCGTGTCGGCATCCTCGATCTGCAAGTCCTTCACATCGACCACCCCTACCGCGAACTGGAGGCCGCTGCGGACCTCGCCGAGCCGCTCGATGTCAGCCGGTGGTCGCCTGGTCGTCTCCAGCACGAGATGGTGGCATTCGAGGGCGTCCAGAAATCCGAGCAGCTTGTCATACGAACCTCGCTTAACGGTCTGCCCGAGGTAGTTGCCGTAGCAGAGATGGACCGCCCGCTCGGCGTCCGGCGGCGCGGCGCGCAGCACCAGGTTGATGGCGGCGGCAGCCAGCTCGCTGCCCTCGGGGTTTCCCGGCAGGTGCGGCTCGTCCACCTGAATGACGGCAGCCTCGATCCTCTCCAGCTGGGCGGCCAGCACACCGGCGACCGCCATCAGCAAGGCTTCGAAGTCGTGGTAGAAGTCGTCGGCCAGTACCCTGGCGATAAGGTAGGGGCTGCTGAGGGTGAGCTTGAGGGGCGCATCGGTGAGCGCCCTGGCGCGATCGAACCCGCGCTGCAGGTCGAGGCCGCCCTCCCCGAGTGGCCCGACGACGACGCCGGGTGGTCTGCGGCGGTAGGCGACCTCCTCCTGCGCCGCCCAGGCGGCCAGCTGGCGACGAGTTGGCTCCGTCTGTACCCCATCCAGAGTGCGCACGAAGCGCTCCACCATACCGCCCGGGGCGTTGCGCGCCAGGTCCCATCGGTCGAGCTCGCCATCTGAGATCACATCGATGCCGGCCCGCAGCTGGGCGTCCATCACCACCGTCAGGGCGTCGCCGAGTGCCTCCTCGTCGGGCGCCCGCTTGAGCCAGTCCGGGACCGGATAGCTGCCGACGACGGTGGTCTTCATCCCGCTACCCAGCGGGCTCGATCGCCGCGTGCTCGATCACCGCCCACGAGCTGGCCCGTTCCACGGTCAGCGCGCCATCGTAGGCAACCACCCGCAGCGCCGCGGACCAGGTGTACCCCTCCGCCACCTCGATGTCCTCATCCATGGTGGCGTTGAACATAGCCATCCCGTAGTCGCGGATGAACCAGGGGCCATCGCGACGCGGGCTGGCGCTGTTGGCCAGCACCATCAGGCAGATACCGAACGTGCCGAGCCCGGGCGGCGCCGCCTCGTAGGCGACGAAGTCGCAGGCCTTGGCGTTGGCCACCTCGTCGGCGATCCCCCTTCGGATCTGCCCACCCCGAACGCCCAGAATCTCGCCGCCGAGCGCCGGCAGCAGCTGCGGCTGCACCCGGGCGCCGATAGACCCGTGCTTGTTGGCCCGGAACGTCAGTGGGCCATAGGCCGCCGTCTTGGCAGATGAGAGGTCGCAGATGGTGGCGTCGGCGGCGGCGTGAATGTCGAAGTTGCGGACCTCGTCCAGGGATGGGCGGCCATCCTTGCCTGTCCAGGTGGTCCGATAGGTGAAGCGGTAGCCATGCTCCAGCGCTGTCGCCTGCGGCGCCCCCTGGTAGCGGAGCTCTCCCAGGTCCTGATAGACGTGGTTGTCGGTGCTGCGCCAGTCCGGGTGGATGACCCAGTAGTTCGACATCACACCGTCCAGCACGATCTGTGCCTGGCCGACGAAGACGCCATTGTGGAACGCGTGATCGTACGCGTACTCCTGGAGCACTCCGATGCCCCGCGGTGTGTTCAGGGGGTAGCACCAGGCGCGGTGGTCGTTGCTACCCACGCCAGCCAGCAGCCGACCGCTGGACGACTCCACCACCAGTTGCCCCATCTCGGCGTGGGGCATCGCCTGCCGCACCTCGTAGCCGTTCGCGCCCATGGGGAGACGATGCCCGATCCTGGGCGTCCTGCCCACGGCTGCTGCGCGGGCGTTCGACGCGCCTGCGACGCTACTCGCGACGGTGTAGCGTTACGCGATGGCTTTCGTCGACTCGGTCGAGGACTACGATGCCTTCGCTGCCGAGTACAACGCTCTGTTCGAGGACTTCGACGGCTGGACGCGCACGCAGTACCAGATTCTTCTCGAGCTCCTCCTCGAGCTGGCGGCGGCGCGACGTGTCCTCGATTGTGCGTGTGGCACCGGGGCGCAGACGCGCGGTCTGGCGCGCCATGGCCACGAGGTGACCACGACCGATGCGAGCGCAGCGATGGTGAGGGAGACAGCCAATCTCCTGCGCAACGATGGTCTGGAAGCTGCCACGGCCCAGTGCCGTTGGGAGTCACTGCCCGTGCAGCTCACCGCTCGGTTCGACGTGGTGAGCTGCTGCGGGAATGCATTGGCGCACAGTCCCGGACTCGAGGCCCTGCAGCGCAACGTGGATGCGATGGCGGCAGTGCTCGACTCTGCGGGGGCGCTGCTGGTGGATTCGCGGAACTGGGAGCGGATGCTGGACACGAGACCCCGCCACGAGGTGTTGCCCCAAGGCACCTACGCGGGCGAGCGCCTCGTCCCGATCTACACCTTCGATTGGGTAGACTGGGAGATCCGAAATCCCTTGGAGATTCTGTTTCTCTGTCTCGAGCCGGAGACTCCGCGACACCGCTCGTATCGCTTCTCGTTCTATCCTTTCCGGCGGGAGACGCTGAGGGCGGTGCTGAGGTCGGCCGGATTGGAGATTGCCCGTGAGTACGACAGTCCGGATCGGGAGCGATACGCGATAGTCGCCCACCGCGTACTATAGGGTCGCCTCTGGCCCTCCCGGCCCCGCGCTAGGCGCCGTTTGAGCTCCCGTATTTGCACTAGATGGGGGTGTAGTTCTGGAGAGATGGAAGCACCTGCCAGCGGTAGATACCGCCCAGTTCCGAAGAGATCTCGATCGGGTGCTCGATTCCGCGATATGAGCGCTGTCCAGACCCACACACACGGCGTGCTGGACACGAACGCGCTGATCCTGCTTCCGCGCCTAACGGACCAGAAACAGCTGCCCCACGTGCCTGCTATCACGGCTATCACACTGGCCGAGCTTTACGTCGGACCCCACCTGGCGACGACCGAAACCGAGCGGGAAGCGAGGCAGGCCCATCTACAGCAGGCGGAGGCCGACTTCGAGGCCATTCCGTTCGACGACGCCGCCGCACGTGCGTTCGGTCAGGTCGCGGCCGACTTACGCCGATCGGGGCGCAAGACCACCGCCCGAGCCTATGTCGCGTTGATTGCCGCCACCGCGATTTCGCGCGGAATGGCGGTGTATACGGCGAACCCCGGCGACTACACCGGCATATCCCGACTGGCGGTTGTGGCGATAGCGCACCCGGATACCGTCTGACCAGAAGCAGCGGTCAGAAGTAGCGACGCACCCGCCGCTTGTACTGCAGATACCGATCGCCAAATGTCTCCTCCAGGAACCGCTCTTCGCAAATCACGTCGAAATGGATGAACGCGAACACGACCGGCAACGCAGCGATGAGCCACCATCCATTCGTCACCAATCCGGTCCCGATGTGGATGAGGCCCCACGCGACGTACATCGGGTTCCGGATCCGGGAGTAGGGGCCGGTCGTAACCGGCCTGTCCGGCGAATCGACCTTGGTATCTCCAGCCGTCAGAACTGACGACACCACCAACCCAACGTCGCCCGCCAGCAGAACTATCCCCGCTCCGCGCGCCCACCCTGGTGAGCGGAACATCGTGTGCTCGAAGGCGACCTGCAGAACAGCGCCGAGGACTATTCCCGCAACATGGGGAATGGGCACCGGCAGGTTGGCCCATTTCCACGTCATCGCGGCACAACGCCGTAGGGGTCCACGCGTACCCCGTCATTCAGCCCCACCAGCAACGGCCGCAGCTCCCGCGACGCCCGCGCCACCACTTCGGCCGGCCACTCGGGCACCTCGCCCATCGGTGCGGCCCAACCGGCGCGGTAGGACAGAAACACGCTGGGGCGCGGCAGCCCCGACTGCATCACCCCGCCGGCGTGCATCGTGCGATTGTGAAACATCACCGCGTCCCCGGCCCTGGCCAGCACCATGCGAGCGTCACCGGCCCACTGCTCGCACTCGGCACGCTCCGCGGTCCACGGCAACCGGTGGCTGCCCGGCACCACCCACAGCGGGCCTTCGTCTACTTCCAGATCGATCAGGTAGTGACCGACATTCACCCAGGCGGCGCAGCTGTTGCGAAAGTCGCCGTGGCCCGGGGCGTCGGGGTCGTAGTCGCGGTGCAGGCGCTGCCTGCCTCGCGCCTTGTTCTCCGGGTCGATCTCGCGCCACTCGGCGTAGACCGACTTGAAGAAGCGAATATCCGCGCCGTAGCAGAGGCGTATCGCCTCCAGCAGCCCGGGGTGGGTGATGAGCGCCTCCTGCGCGGGCCCCGGCCAGCGTTCGATCCAGTCGTAGCGATTCTCGCCCCCCTCCTCGGCGATTATCCGCGCGATGTGCTCGGGCGTAACGACTCCCGGTAGCAGCACGTAGCCCCATTCGGTGAAATGCGCCTGGCGCTGCTGCGGCGTCATCTCCAGGAAAGGTGCGCGAGCGACCGTCAGCTCGCTCATACCTGGGCTGCCGGGTTCACGAGGCCGTGCACGCTGTTCGCTTTCGTGGGCAGGTGGGATCTGCCGCGAGGTAGAGTGCCAAGACTAGATGACATCTACGAGGGAAAATCCCTCTCGCCCCCGCGCCGACGGGCTCGGTGCTCCTCGTCACAGAGACCTGTGTCGCTCATTTGTCGCGTTCGAACCTCCAGTCACGACCCGCGATCTCTATCTCAAGACTGTTGCCTTCGACCCCGAACCTCCGCTCCTGACCCACTCCGTGTACCGACCGATTGATCGCGTGTTCGGGTACTGCGAGTAGTATGTCGCCGCTGATGGTGTTGCTGCCGGCCTCGAGCAACGTCGTCCGGAACAGCTCAGCCAGCTCCCCGTCACTCGACTCGCGCGACACACCGACGGGGCGGTCGTCGCTCGCGATCACGTAGTGATAATGCGTGCCGGTCAGGATCAGCGCCCCCGACCAACCGGGGGTAGCCAGATCCCAGCCGCCTGCGACCGGGTCTGAGTCGTCCATCTTGGAGACGCGCGTGTAGCCCTCCTGGGGACCGGCGCTGCCGTCGGCGTTGACTAGGTGCCCGGCGAGCTCCTCGCCCACCATCCACTGGCGGCGAAGCGTAGTCCTCTGCTCAGATCGCGGGTACGCCACCGCGATGTCGAGGCTGTGAAGCGTCCACGCCTCACCGTCGGCGGTGACATCCATGCTGGCGCACGCGCCGCCCGCGACGGTGCGGAACAGTGCCGCGGCGTCCTCGTCGCTCTCAGGCGTCGGAAGCGCAGGCCTGTCCTTCATTAGCATGTGAAAGCACAGCCTCGATGGAGTCATCGTCGGGCGCCCATCCATTGCGTCGTTCTTCCAACGCCACATGCCGGCCCAGGGGGTGCTCATCTGGCCACGATATCGGGCGCTTCCCAGCGGCTCAATCGTGCGATCAGTGGCGACAGCAGTGCCCATCGTCGCCTTGACCGCGCACGGCGGTCCCTTGTCGCACGGAGAGGGGAGATGGCTTGGGAGCTCCACCCCCACAGGGACGGAAACGGCTACTCGTGCGCTTTGACCACGAGGCAACCGGCGACCATCCCTACATGCTTCACTGCCACATTCTCGAGCACGAGGACCACGGGATGATGTGGCAGTTCACCGTTCACTACCGCTCGCCGAGTCGGCGTTCGACCCAAGACAGGGCGTCCACGAGCTTCTTTGCCTCTCGTCGATCGCGTCCTTGGAAGGCCTCTTCGACCGCTGCTTCGAGCTCTCGCTAGCGCGCCTCCAGCTGCGTCACGTCTTCCTGCGATCCCTTGGGTGGCGGCTCCGCGCCGGCCTGGCTCAGCCAAAACTCCGAGAACGTCCCGGGAAAGTCGTGGAGGCGGTGACCTTCGATCCAGACGACCCGCTCGACGATGCGCTCGAGCAGGTAGCGGTCGTGGGAGACGACCAGCAACGTCCCCTCGAAGGATTCGAGCCCCTCTTCCACCGCCTCCCGAGAGGCGACGTCGAGGTGATTGGTCGGTTCGTGCAGGATCAGCAGGTTCGGCTCCAGCACCATGAGCCGCGCGAGCTGCAGACGGCTCCTCTCGCCCCCAGAGAGCTCGCCGACCCGCTGGTCCATCGATTCCCATGAAAAGAGGAACTGTGACAGCACCGCGTACGCGCGATCGCGGCTGAGGGGAGCAAGGTCGCGGAGCGTGTCGATGACGGCGGTGAGGTTGGCGAAGGACATCTTGTTGCTGCAGCAGGTCAGCTCGTCGCCGATAAAAACGCCGAGAATGGTGCCGTTGCGGATGAAGGGCGTCAGGCGTTTCGCTAGCAGCGCGATGTTCGCCTGGCCCACGCAGCGCACGCACGCGTCCGCGCGGATCAGGGGGGGCGGAGGAGCGGTGCGATGAGGCCAAG
>CAJWOB010000068.1 GCA_913043885.1 uncultured Spirochaetaceae bacterium
CCGCCGCGACGCTGGCGCCGGCGAGCGCCGCTACTCCTCCCACGCCGAGCGCGCCTTCGCCCGCTCCGGCAGCAGGCACCGGCACGGCCGCCGCCCCGGGCGACGTGGTGGCGCCGATGACTGGCACCGTGCGCGAGCTGAAGGTGGCCGCGGGTGCCACGGTTACCGAGGGTCAGCTGGTGCTGGTAATGGAAGCGATGAAGATGGACATCGATGTGGTCGCGCCCATCGCTGGGACCGTGAACGAGCTGCTGGTGCGCGACGGGCAGAGCGTGGTCGAGACTGAGGTGCTGGCTCGCATTGGGTGATCTGATCCGTCAGTTCGGCGCCTCGACCGGCCTGGCCAACATGGACCTCCCCTCCGTGGCGATGATCGGCGTGGGCGGGCTGCTCATCTTCCTGGCCATCGTTCGCGAGTACGAGCCGCTGCTGCTGATCCCCATCGGCTTCAGCGCCATTCTGGTGAACCTGCCGGGAACCGGTCTGGTCGAGGATGGTGGGCTGCTCAGCTACATCTTCTTCGGCATCAAGACCGGCATCTTCCCACCGCTGGTGTTCCTAGGCCTCGGGGCGATGACCGACTTCGGACCGCTCTTGGCCAAGCCGCAGACTTTTCTTCTCGGCGCCGCTGCGCAATTCGGTATCTTCGCCACCCTGCTCGGCGCCCGGGCGATGGGCTTCACCTTTCCCGAGGCGGCATCGGTGGCGATCATCGGCGGGGCCGACGGGCCCACCGCTATCTACGTGACGTCGGAGCTGGCACCCCACCTGCTCGGGGCGGTGTCGGTGGCGGCCTATTCCTACATGGCCCTCGTGCCGATCATCCAACCGCCCATCATCAAGCTGCTCACCTCGAAGCGTGAGCGGACCGTGGTCATGACCGAGGTGCGCTCCGTGCCGAAGGTGGTGCGGGTGCTGTTCCCGATCGCCATGACCTTGGCGTGCGCGCTCCTGGTGCCCGCGTCGGCTCCCCTCATCGGCATGCTGATGCTGGGCAACCTCCTGCGCGAGGCCGGGGTGGTCGACCGCCTCGCCAAGTCGGCGCAGAATGAGATCAGTAACGTCGTAATGCTGCTGCTGGGGCTGTCGGTCGGCTCGAAGATGACCGCCGCGGAGTTCCTTACGGTCGACACGTTGCGGATCATCGCCCTCGGCCTGGTGGCGTTTGCGCTCGGCACTGCCGCTGGCGTGCTGCTAGGCAAGCTGATGAACCTGCTGTCGGGCGGCAAGATCAACCCGATGATCGGTGCCGCGGGCGTGTCGGCGGTGCCGATGGCAGCGCGGGTGGTCCAGCGCCTCGGTCAGCAGGAGAACCCGCGCAACTTCCTGCTGATGAACGCCATGGGTCCCAACTTCGCGGGGGTAATAGGCTCGGCGGTGGCCGCCTGCGTCCTGTTGTCGATGGCATAGACGCTCGCAGCGCCACCAGCGCCCGCTGCCCCGCCGCTATGCGCCTGGCCCAGCCGGTCAGGTCTCGTCGTCAGTGCGGAAGTGACAGCCCTCGCTGCGCGGGTTGTGAAGCGCGGCGTAGGTGACCAGTAGCGCGGTCTGCACCGCGCTGCGCAGGTTCAGCAGCGAACGTGTCAGCTGATTCCCAGCGTAGAAGCTATCCACTTCGGCCTTCAGCTCATACAGCAAACTGGTCGCCCGCTCCAACCGTCGTGTCGTACGCACCAGCCCGACGTAGTTCCACATTGTGTTGCGGATGACGTTGATGTCCTGAGTCACTAGATCCTCGTCGGGTAGGCGGTCTGCCATCACCCACGGCCGAACCTCTGGCATCGGCGGTCCCACCTCGCGAAGTTCCTTGGCGTGCGTCGCGGCGGCGAGGTCGGCCATCACCACGCATTCGAGCAGCGAAGTACTGGCCAGGCGGTTGGCACCGTGGAGGCCGGTACACGCGACCTCGCCGATTGCGCTCAGTCGGTCGACGTTGGTGCGTCCCTGCATGTCGGCGTGCACCCCCCCACACGAGTAGTGGGCGGCGGGCACCACGGGGATGGGCTCAACGGACAGGTCTACTCCAGCCTCGCGCAGCCGCGCGGAGATGGTCGGGAATCGCTCGAGCAGGTAGTCGCGGTCGAGGCCGGTGGCGTCGAGGAACACCGTGGTATCGTCACTCTTCAGCAGCTCGGCGTGGATCGAACGGGCGATGATATCGCGTGGCGCGAGGGAGCCCAGCTCGTGGAAGCGGTCCATGAAGCGATCGCCGGCACCGTTGACCAGCACCGCCCCCTCGCCGCGCAGTGCCTCGGACACCAGGAAAGGCGCGGCGCCTGGGTGGAGGAACACGGTGGGGTGGAACTGCACGTACTCCAGATCCATCACCCGCGCGCCGACGCGATACGCCATGGCGATGCCGTGCCCGAAGGTGTTGGGGTGGTTGGTGCTGTGCAGGAAGATCTGCCCCAGGCCGCCTGTGGCCAGCACCGTGCGACGCGCCCGCAGCGCGGTTACCTCTCCGCTGGCGGTGTCGAGCACGTAGGCACCGACGCAGGTAAGCGGGTGGTAGCGATCGAGTGGCTCGGTGGAGCTGTGCGACAGCGTCAGCAGGTCGATGGCGACGGTGCCGGTGAGGATCCGCACTTGCCCCGGAGCATCGGCGTCGGCCGCCATCTCCGTCAGCCGGCGGTGCACCGCGTCGACGATGGCGCGCCCGGTCTGGTCCTTGGCAAAGACGATGCGCTCCCGGGAGTGGGATCCCTCGCGGGTGAATCGGAGCCCACCGTCGGCGCCACGATCGAACGCCACCTCCAGCTCGCCGACCAGGATGTCCCGCACTACCCGCGGTCCGTGCTCGAGTAGCGTCTCCAGTGCCGCGGGGTTGGTGGTACCGGCGGTGGCAACAGCCATGTCGTCGCGCAGCGACTGCGCATCCTGGTCCTCGAACACGATGCCACCCTGCGCATAAGTGGAGTTGCCGGATGCCAGGGCGCCGGCGCCGGTTACGAGCGTTACGCTGAGGCCAGCCCGCGCTGCACGGTAGGCGTAGAGGGCGCCAGCGGCTCCCGAGCCGATTACCAGGCAGTCGGTGTCGGACCCATTACGTGACCGGCCAGCCACAGCGCCCCTATCCCACGTAATCGAGGCCGATGTCGACCCAGCGGCGGCTATGCGTCAGCGCGCCGATCGATATGACGTCCGCTCCGGCCCGCGCGTAATCGGCGGCGGTCTCGATGGTCACCCCGCCGGACACCTCCACGGTCACGCGGCCGCCAAGCTGGGTAACCGCCTCGCCCACTGCCGCCGGTGTCATGTTGTCCAGCAGCACGATACTGGCCCCAGCGTCGGCGGCCTCCGTCGCCTGGGATGGGTTATCGGCCTCCACCTCGATGGTCGCGGTGTGCGGGGCATGCTTGCGGGCGGCGGCCACCGCCGCGGACACGCTGCCGCATACAGCGATGTGGTTGTCCTTGACCATGACGCAGTCGCCGAGGGCGGCGCGGTGATTGTGACCGCCGCCGTAGCGGACTGCCATCTTCTCTAACTCGCGCAGGCCGGGGGTGGTCTTGCGGGTGTCGCACACCCGCGTCGGGTATTCGGCCACCGCGTCCACGTAGGCGCGGGTGGTGGTGGCAACTCCAGACAGGTGCTGGATCAGATTGAGCGCCACCCGTTCGGCGCCCAACAGCGCGCGTGCCGCCCCCTCGACGCGGAGCAACGTGGCCCCCGGAGCCACGCGTTCGCCGTCGTTGGCGGCCATTGCGATCTCCAGGTCACGGTCCACTCGCCAGAAGACCTCGGCGGCGATCTCCACCCCGCACGCCACCAACGCTTCGCGCGCCACTGCCGCTGCCCGCAACTGGCGGTGCGGTGCGACCAGCGCGCTGCTGGTTACGTCTCCCAGGCCGAGGTCCTCCTGGAGGGCGGCGTCGATGACGCGGCGAGCGGAGATGGGCAGCATGCCGGTAGTGGCCTAGCGCTGCGGCGTCGCGGCCAGCTCGAACATGCGGTCGATCGCCGCGCGCGCGTCTGAGGCGATCGCCGGTTCCACTTCGATAACCTGGTCCGCGGTGGGCGCCACCAGCACGTCGCGGATCTTGCGCAGGCTGTTGAGCTTCATGTAGGGGCACAGCTTGCACGACGAGATAAACCTCTTGTCCCGATTCTCCGCTTCCAGGCGGCTCACCAGGCCACACTCGGTCAGCATCATGAAGTAGGGGGCATCGGAGTAGCGGACGAACTCCATCATGCCGCCGGTACTGCCGACGTAGTCGCTACGCGCCACGATTTCGGGCGCGCACTCCGGGTGGCTGACCACGGCCAGGTCGGGGTAGCGCGCACGCTCGGTCTCGATGAGGTCGGGGGTGAACTGGTCGTGGACGATGCAGGAGCCGTCGGAGGTGTGGAGAACCTTGTCTACCCCATTGCGCCGCAGCTCGTCCTGGAGATTGCGCGCCATGATGCTGTCGGGGACGAACAGCACCTCTCGTTCCCGAAGGGACGCCACGACCTTGTAGGCATTGCCGGACGTGACGCACACGTCAGACTCCGCTTTTACCTCGACGCTACTGTTGATGTAGCACACCACCGCGGCGTCGGGATGGTGGCGCTTGAGCTCCCGAAGCTCGTCGCCGCTGAGTGAGTCGGCAAGGGAGCATCCGGAAGCGCGGTCGGGGACCAACACGGTGGCCCGCGGCGACAGCACCTTGGCTGTCTCGGCCATAAACACGACGCCGGCGAAGACGATGACGTCCGCGCCCGAGTCGCGAGCTGCCAGGCTCAGCGCGTACGAGTCGCTGCGGTAGTCGGCGACCCCGTAGACAATCTCGGGGTTGACGTAGGAGTGGGCGAGGATGACCGCGTTCTTCTCGCGCTTGAGCTCGTTGATCTCCGCAGTCAGCGGCGCAATCTCCCGACAGCGCTCCAGCGTCCACTTGCTCCCCGGGGTGCAGTCCACGTCGAGCAGCAGTGAGAACAGGCGTTCGGCTTCAACTGAGAGGTGGGACGTCGCCGTGGCCATGCTACCTATATAGAAATTAGTTACGCACCGGCGACGTTGCTGTCAATCGAACTTCCGCCGCCGGTAGCTGCCGCCAGGAGCTGCAGCCGGTAGAGCTGGGCGTAGCGGCCCTCACGCGCCAGCAGTGCTTCGTGGCTGCCCTGCTCCACCACTTGCCCGCGGTGCAGGACCAGGATCCGGTCGACGCTGCGGATGGTCGATAGGCGGTGGGCGATGATGATCGCGGTGCGGCCGGCGAACAGTTGCGAGAGCGCGCCTTCGATAAGGTGCTCGGACTCTGCGTCCACGCTGGCCGTTGCCTCGTCCATCACCACCAGCCGGGGGTCGAGGAGGAATGCGCGGGCAAACGACAGCAGCTGCTTCTCGCCGGTGGACAGCGACTTGCCCTCCTCGAGGACATCCTGGTCGTAGCCGTCGGGGAGACGGCGGATGAAGCCATCGGCGTTGACCGCCGCTGCGGCGCGCTCGATGTCGTGTCTGCTGAAGCCGGGCTTGCCCAGCGAGATGTTCTCGGCAATCGAGCCGCTGAACAGGAACAGGTCCTGCGGCACGGTGGCAATCATGGTACGGTGCTCGTCGGTTGAGAGGTCGCGGATGTCGCGCCCGTCCAGCAGGACCGCGCCAGCCTGAACGTCGTACAGCCGATTGATCAGGTTGATGACGGTGGTCTTCCCGGACCCGGTGGTGCCGACCAACGCCACCCTTTCTCCCGCATCGATGTGCAGCTGCATGCCCTGCAGCACCGGGGCATCGGGCTCGTAGGCGAAGTCCACGCGCCGTAGCTCGATCTGGAGTCCGGGGGCACCCGGCGACGACGCCGTCGACTGGGCCGCAGCCGGCGGCGGCGCGGCCAGCTCCTCCTGTCGGTCCAGCAGCTTGAAGATCCGCTCAGCCGCCGCCATGGCGGCCTGGAATGTGTTGAATCGCTCCGCCAGTTGGCGCAGCGGGCGGTACAACATGCCGACGTAGCTGAAGAAGGCGAATATCTCGCCGGCCTGAACGCCCGTGCCTACCACGTAGTGGCTGTAGCCGAGGATGACCAGGTAGCCGGCGGTTGCGAGCAGCTCGATGGCGGGGAAGTAGTAAGAGTACGTATGCACCAGCCGCAGGTAAGCATCTCGGTAGCCGCTGTTGTGCTTGGCAAAGGTGTCCAGGCTGCGACTCTGATAGTTGAGCAGCGTCACCTCGCGGATACCGGAGACCGCCTCCACCAGCGTGGTATTGATCTGCGCGTTGGCGACCCGGGCGTCGCGGTAGCCGCCGCGTATGGAGCTGCGGAACAGCCAGCTCACGATCCCAAAGAAGGGCAGGGTCAGGAACGTCACCAACGCCAGTCCGACGTTGATCCACAGCATGGCGCCCAGGATGACCAGAACCAGCATGGTGTCTCCTATGAGCGACACCACCCCCTGCGAGATGAACTGACGGATCGCCTCCACGTCGTTGGTGACGTTGGTGAGCGTGGCACCCACTGGAGTGCGATCGAAGTACGACTGCGCCAGACGCAGCACCTTGTCGTACAGCCGCATGCGCAGGTCGTATAGGAGTCTCTGGCCGAGATACTCGACGGCGTAAGTGAACCCTACCTGGGACAGCGTGTGGGCCAGCAGCGCCGCGCCGAGCAAGGTGGCGGTGCGTGCCAGCCCCACCAGATCGCCGCTGGCAACGTCGCGGTCGATCCCCACCTTCACCAGGAAGGGCTGCACCACCTGCAGCAGGTTGGTGACGATCATCGCCAGCACCGACACCGCCATCAGCAGACGGTGCTCGCGAAGGAACGCCCCCAGCCGCCGCACCAGAGCCAGGTCGAGGCTGCGCGGCTCCTTGTCGCTCACTGCGCCACCTGTGCGTCGAGGCGCTGCAGCTGCGCCATCCGCGAGTACACCCCGTCCGGCCGGGACACCAGCTGTTCGTGGCTGCCGCTCTCGACCACCTGGCCGCCCGCCACCACCGCGATCCGATCGGCGGTTCGCAACGCCGAGGTGCGCTGCGACACCAGTACCACCGACAGCCCGCCGTCGTTGGCCGAGCTGTCGCGCAGCGCCCGGAGGGCCTCGAGGATCCGTGCTTCGGTGTCGGAGTCGACGCTCGAGAGTGCGTCGTCGAGAATCAGCAGGTCCGCCTCACCAGCGTGGGTGCGTAGCAGCGCGCGCGCTATCGCAACACGTTGCTTCTGTCCGCCGGAGAGCGTGATGCCGCGCTCGCCGATCAACTGCTCGTAGCCGTCAGGGAAGGTCTCGATATCGTTGGCAACGGCGGCCGCGGTGGCGGCGGCGGCCACCTGATCCAGGGTCACGTCTCGCTCGCTGCCCATAGCGATGTTGTCGCGCACCGACATGGAGAACAGGAACGGCTCCTGTGGCACGTAGGCCACCTTGCCTCGTACCGCCAGCAGATCGAGGCCAGCGAGGTCGGCGCCGTTGACACTGGCCACCCCGGCGGTGGGGCGCAGCATTCCTGCCAGGAGGGCGACCATAGTGCTCTTGCCGCCCCCCACGGGACCCGTCAGGCCCAGGACCTCGCCGGGGTGAAGCTCCAGGTCGACTGCGCTGAGCGCGTCGTCGCCGCTCGTCGGGTAGCGGAAGCCGACGCCCGACAGCGCCACCCGCGCTGAGCCGGTGGTGGCCGTGGCGGCGGGAACCGACGCGCCCGCGCGCGACTCGGGTGGCGCTGAGAGGATGTCGTCCATCCGTTCCATGGCGCTGAGCCCCTGTTGCAGCAGCGACATCACCCAGCCAACCGACAGGATAGGGAAGGTGAGAATGCCCACCATGGTCGTGAACTGCAGCAACTGACCAATAGACATCTCCCCGGCCACCACCGCCGACCCGCCGAACCACAGGATGACCAGCTCCATCAGCCCCAGCACCAGCAACAGGACCGGCCACAACAGACCGCGGATGCGGGTAACGCGCATGTTGGCGCGGATATAGTCGCGATTGCGCGTGGCGAAGCGTTCGCGCTGCTGCGGCTCAGCCGCGTACAGCTTGACGGTGGTGATACCGGTGGCGGTCTGCCATGCCAAGTCGTTGATAGCGCCGACGTGTTCCTGCACCCGGCGGAACAGCGGCCGGAAGCGGGGCACCACAAGCACGTTGACCAGGATGAGCGTGACCATGACCCCGAGCAGAGCGACGGTCATCGTGACGTTCAACGCCAGCAGTGCCGGGAGAAACAGTGCAAGACGGGAGAGCGCGTTGGGGATGTACATGATGCCCGGCCCCAGCAGTGTGCGAACGTCGCTGAGGTCGTTGGTGCACCGGGAGATGATGTCGCCGGTCTTGCGCTGCTGAAAGAAGCTGGGTGGCAGCCCCAGCAAGGTACGGAAGAGCCGATCGCGGAGCTCGTACTCGATGTGACGGGATGCACCGGTGATAAGGCGGCGCATGAAGTAGGTGCACAGGCCGGTGAGGAGCGCGAAGCCCAGCGCGAGCTGGGCGTGACGCCACACCGCCCCGGGGAGGTTGCTGCCGACGATTTCGTCGAGCAGCCGCTGGATGTAGAGCGGGACCCGCGAATAGGCCCAGTTCTGCAGCAACATGAATGCGAACCCCACCGCCAGCGCGCCGCGATGGGCGCGCAGCGGGGGTAGCAGCTGCCGCAGGCTACGAATGGTGAGGTCCTACTGGGCGTGCCCGAGAGGGCAGGTGTCCGACAGGCGCGCGGCCGCTAGTAGAGCTTGGTGATGTCCCAGGGGGTGTCGACGTCGGTGGTGTCCAAGTCGAGGAGGCGGATCTTCCAGTTGTCCTCCCCGTCCTCCTGCAAGGTGAAGAGGGCATTGGTGAAGGGCTGAGCGCCGAACAGCGACGTGAGAATGCCGGTGATGTCGACGGTGGTTCCGTTGTCGGTGGTAGTCCCCTCGGTCCACGAGAAGTCTCGATTGTCGGTGCGCAAAGGCCCACTCTCCCAGAGGTCGCTGCTCTGCAGGGCCTGGAAGTCGTTGGCGAGCGGATGGAGCTGCTCGCCGATCGTGGTGCGCGAGGCAGTATTGAGCTCATCGATGAATGCGTCGATCCGCTCGGTTGGCGTCAACTTCTCGGCGAACAGATCTTCCAGCAAGTCACAGCCGGAGACGAGCGAGATGGTCAGCGCTGCCAGTACGCCGCGAAGCAGGTTAGCTCTTCTGGTCATCAGGATTCTCCTCCTCAGATGTCCGCCACTACCAGATGTGGCACGATCTCGCGCTCAAACTTCGCCAGCAGGCGAGCGTGATCCCGCAGGTATTGTTGGTACGCCGGGGTCGGGGGGCCCGAGAGCGCCTGGCCTTTCAACTTCATGTAGATACGGCCTGCTACAAACCGCCGCAAGGACAGGGCAGAGAGGGCGTTGAAGCGCGTATTGATCGCCAACTCGTACGTGATCTCTTCTTGCGGCAGGACGGTAGATCGATAGAACGTTCCCCGCTCCTCGGTATCGGTGATGGCGCGCAACCGTTCGGTAACCTGGTCGAGTTGCGCCCTCTCCCGCTCGAAACGAGGTGCCAGCGCCCTCAGTTCGCCGATGAACAGGTCGATCTGCGCCTCGACCTGGCGCAGCGCCGCGACCGGATCGGCGAGCATGGCCGCCTCGAGGTCGGCGTTCCACCCGGAAAAGTCGAACTCACCGCTGGAAAAGTCGAACTTCTTGCCGGGCGGGGCGCCGGGTCTCACCTC
>CAJWOB010000069.1 GCA_913043885.1 uncultured Spirochaetaceae bacterium
GGAGCAGATCGACGTCACCGACACGTTCGGTGGAACGGCTGTCGATGGCCGTCCCGCCGATTGCGTCTGGCACGCCCCGGGCGTTTCGCTGCGCGACGTGGGCCAACCAGTGCTACGCGCGTGGCGTGGCGTTTGCCGCCAAGGGGGACGTCGCGGCGGCCGAGGCGGAGCTCGGCGTTCGCTATGCGCCCCTGGACGAGCTGCTGAGGCACTGCCAATTCGTGACGCTGAACGTGCCGATGACGCCGGAAACCCATCATCTGATCGGCAAGGACGAGCTTCACGCTATGCGAAGTGACGCGATTCTGGTCAACGCCGCGCGCGGCGGGGTGGTGGACACCGACGCGCTCTACGAGGCGCTGACTGCGGGGTGGATACGCGCCGCTGGCCTGGATGTCACCGATCCGGAGCCGCTGCCGCGCGATCACCGGCTGCTCGCGCTCGACAACCTCGTGATCATGCCGCACCTGGGCAGCGCCGCAGACAGATCGCGTCAACGAATGGCGGAGATGGCGGTCGCCAACCTGCGCGCCGGGCTGGAAGGGCGCCCACTTCCGACCGCGGTAACGACGTAGCGAGGGCTGGGGCCCGGTGCCTCTCCGTGACCGCAACTGCCGCGGCAACCGCGGCGTCGCCCCGTGCTGCCCGGCACACCCCCCGATACGGCCAGGGGACACACCGGACGCTTTCCGCCCAAGGGTGCCGGACGTATCTTGTCGGAGAATCATGGGCAGTGACCGACCCGCCTCCTTCTTCGATCTGATCAGTAGCTCCGATGTGCCAGTCCTGGTGGACTTCTGGGCCGAGTGGTGCGGACCGTGCCGCATGGTCTCGCCGATCGTGGCGCAGTTGGCCAGCGAGTATCGGGGCACGCTGCTGACGGTAAAGGTCAACACGGATGACAAGCCGCAGGTAGCGGGCCGCTACGACATCACCACCATCCCCACGATCATGCTGTTCCGCGACGGTGAGCCGATCATGCGGGTGCAGGGCGCGCACCCCTACGAGTCGCTGAAGAGCCAGATCAACGCCGCACTGGCCTCGTGAAGGCCGCCGTCTACACCAAATACGGCCCGCCGGAAGTCCTGCAGCTGCGCGAGGTCCCCGCGCCCACACCGCGTGGCAACGAGATCCTGGTGCGCGTGCGGGCCAGCACGGTGACGTCCGGAACCATCTGGGCGCGGAGTGGCAGGCATCCCACGCCGGGGTTCTCGCTGCTCCTCCGTCTGGCGTTTGGGATCCGTGCGCCGCGGAGGCAGATCCTCAGCTACGAACTAGCCGGCGAGGTCGAGGCGGTGGGTGGCGACGTTACCCGCTTCGCCGTGGGCGATCGGGTCTATGGCACCACCACCGGCTTGGCGGCCGGCGCGTACGCCGAGTACGTGTGTGTGCCGGAAGAGTGGCGGCAGGGTGTGACCGCCAAGATGCCGGCCGAGATCTCCTACGCGGAGGCGGCTGCCGTGCCCATCGGTGCCATGACCGCCCTGCATCTGCTCGGCGACGCCGCCGACGATGGCGATGGCCAACGAGTGCTGATCTACGGCGCGTCGGGTAGTGTCGGCAGCTACGCGGTGCAGCTGGCGCTGGGCCGTGGCACGACCGTCACCGCGGTGTGTGGCCCCGCCCATGTCGACCTGGTCAGATCCATAGGCGCCGCCGAGGTCATCGACTACACCGCCGGCGACTTCACCCGGCGGGGCGACGAGTACGATCTGATATTTGACGCGGTGGGCAAGATCTCCCGCTCGCAGGTGGCAGGGCTCCTCGCGAAGGGCGGTCGGTATCGATCGTTCAAGTCCCCTACGAGCGAGAGAGCGGAGTACCTGGCGCAGCCGAGTGCGCTGCTGGCCGGCGGCGAGCTGCGAGCGCTGATCGACCGCACCTATCCGCTGGAAGAGATTGCCGAGGCGCACCGCTATGTCGAGCTCGGTCACAAGGGCGGCAATGTGGCGATCGAGATCGGCGGCGAGGCAGCGCGCTAGGCTTCCAGCCGGTAGAACGCCTCGGCGTTGGTACGGAACAGCTTCGCCTCGTCCACCGGGTCGAGCACGCCCAACGTCTGGCGGTGGGTGTCGAGCATGCCGGTATAGGTAGTGGTCACCTCCACCACCGGCCAATCGCTACCCCACATCAGCCGGTCGGTGCCGAACGCCTCCAGGTAGAGCTGGGTGTAGGGCCGGATGGCGTCGACCGGCCATCCGGCGGGCGTGGCCGCCGCCAGCTGCTTCATGCCCGTCACCTGTGGCGACAGCGACAGCTTGCAGCGAACGTTGGTGTTCTCCGCCATGCGCCGCATCGCCCGCTCCCAGGCTGGATCGAAGGTGCCATCGAAGTCGGGCTTGGCGTAGTGCTCGATGATGGCGTGTAGATCCGGCACCCGCTCCAATGTGGCCGCGAGGTCATCGAGATGGCGCACCAACGGCAGGAAGTCGTGGATTAGGCCGCGGCGCGCCAACTCCTTCAGCTGCTCCACCACCGCCGGCTGCCGGGCGATATCGGCGTCGGGATGCTGCTCGAAGCCCATCCGCACACCCCGAAACTTGGGCAGCCGCTGCCATCGGTCGAGACGGGCGGCGAACTGCGGGTCCCCCGCGGGTGCCCACAGAATCAGGCCACCGACGATATCGTCGCGAGCGGCGATATCGATGATGTGCTGGTTCTCCGCGTCGGTGGAGCCGGCCTCCACGATCACACACCGAGACACCCCCTCCGGTGCGGAGCGCGCGCGGTGGTCATCGGGGCCCCAGTCGCGCTCCATCGCGCCGTAGTCGCCGTCGAGCCAGCTGGAGGCCGCCCGCGACCAGAAGTGACAGTGGGTGTCTACAATCCGCTCCATTCGGCCTCCCTCGCCGGGTCTGGCGCGTGTGGATTGACCGCGGCGCCGCGCGCGGGCCAATCATACGCGATGGAGCGATTGCCGCCGCCCACGGAGGCGGAGTGGCGTGATTGGCGCTGGCAGCTGCGCAACCGCATTACCACCGCCGATCCGCTGGCCAACTACATCAATCTCACCGCTGCGGAGCGGGAGGAGATCGAGCGAGCGGGCGGCGAGTTCCGGTGGGCGGTAACCCCCTACTACGCCGCCCTCATGGATCCGGACGACCCGAGCTGCCCCCTGCGACTGCAACAGGTGCCGTCAGTTCAGGAGCTGACTGACGAGCTCGGCAGCCCCGATCCACTGCTCGAGAAATCCAACTCTCCAGTGTCGGCGGTGGTCCACGTGTATCCCGATCGGGTGGCGTTCAAGGTGACCAACGTGTGCCCCACCTACTGCCGCTACTGCTTTCGAGAGTACTTCGTCGGTAACGTCGAGGAGCACCACACCCGCGAGAAGGTGCAGGAGGGTATCGACTACATCCGCCGCGCCCCGGCGATTCGGGACGTTCTCATCACCGGCGGCGATCCGCTGCTGTTCTCCGACGAACGCCTCGAAGACCTGTCTTCGCAGCTGCGATCCATCGAGCATGTCGAGCTGATTCGCGCCGGATCGCGCACCCCCTACACTCTGCCACAGCGCATCACCCCGGAGCTGTGCGAGCTGCTGTCTCGCTTCCATCCCATCTGGCTGAACACCCACTTCAACCATCCGGACGAGATAACCGACGAGGCCGCTGCGGCGTGCGATCGCCTTACCCGGGCCGGCGTACCCGTAGGCAACCAGACCGTGCTCTTGAAGGGCGTCAACGACAGTGTCGAGGTTATGACCGAGCTGGTGCACCGGCTGCTGGCCATCCGCGTGCGCCCCTACTACATCTATCAGTGCCAGATCCTGAGCGGAACCGCACACCTCCGCACCACCATCGAGAAGGGGCTGGAGATCATCGACGGCCTGCGCGACCACACCACCGGCTTCGGCGTGCCCACCTACGTGCTCGACACACCGTTCGGCAAGGTGCCGCTGGCGCCGCAGTACATCGCCGGTCGCGACGGCGACGGCGCCGCGACGGCGGACGTTGCCAGCTACACCAGCCGCGACGGCCGATGAGGTGCGGCTATCACTTACCTATACCCGTCGGCGACCCGATGCGGAGCTGGCCACCCCGGACGAGGACGCCGACTTCGAGGAGCCGAGCACTGCCGCGGCGGTCGCCGACGCCCTGCGCCGGGCCGGGCACGACGTCGAGGTGGTCGAGGATGGCCCCAGGATCGCCGGCGAGCTTGCGGAGCTGCGGGTCGACATGGTGTTCAACATCTGTGAGGGGCGCACCGGCCGCAATCGGGAATCCCTCGTGCCGGCGATCCTCGAGTCGCTCGGTATTCCCTACTCTGGCTCGGATCCCCTGACGCTGGGGATGACGCAGGACAAGTCGGTGGCCAAGGCGATAGCCACTTCGGCCGGTGTTTTCACCCTGCGGGCGGTCACGATCGTGGACCCGGCCACCCTCGACGAGAGGCACATGCCGCCCTATCCGTTGTTCGTGAAGCCCAACCACGAGGGGTGCAGCAAGGGCATTCGATTTGACTCGCTGGTGTCTGACTTCACGGCGTTGCGACGGCAGGTGGCGTGGGTGATCGAGGAGTACCGGCAGCCGGCGTTGGTGGAGGAATTCCTCCCGGGGCGGGAGCTATCGGTGGGCATGCTGGGCAACGGCCCGCCCACTGTGTTTCTGCCAGCCGAGATCCTGGTGAGCGACGCGGGAGGAGCGCCGCTCACCTTCTACCCGTTCGAGCTGAAGGGCAGACACCGGAAGCAGCTCGCCTGTCCGGCGGACGTCGACCCGCCGCTCGGCGTGACTGCCGCAGAGCGCTGGCTCGTGGTGCCGCGCGCCGGCGCTCCGTCCTGACCAGCGTCTGCGCGCTGCGCGGTAGGCGTGCCACACTGCGGGCAGAAGGCAGCCGCTGGGGGGAGCTCCGCTCCACACCCGGCACAGGCGGCGGCAAGCGCCGTGCCGCATGCCATGCAGAAGCGAGCATCGGCCGGGTTCGACTGACCGCAGCTGGCGCAGTTCACGCGGGTCTCGCCCCGCCCGCCAGGCGACTGCGCCGGGCAGTGAATCCAAGTAGATGGGCGGTGGCGGTCGCTTCGAAACGGAGAAACCTCCGCAGCCGATACCCGAGGGAGTAGGAGCGAGGCGGAGCGGCGGCCACCGACGGCAGTTGCTCGAGCTCGGCGACATGCACCCACACCGGCCCGATGTCGGCAAGTACCACATCGCCGCTGCCCTGCTGCATCAGAAGCGCCCCTCCCTCTCCGCCACCGCCACGCCGAGGGGGAGACTATACACTTGGCGCAGCGGGCGCGGGGCTACCCGTTGAGTCGCTCATCCAGCTCCACCACCCGTCGTTCGCGGCGCGCCTGTTCGGCGGCGAACACGATGCGGTGGGTGGCCAGGGAGGTCTGCACGTCGGTGGCGACGCCGCTGCGATCGCCGGAGCGAATCGCCTGCAGCCAGGCGTCGGCGAGACGCCGGTCGCCCCCGCCATGCGCCCCCGCCTCCTCCTGGATCTCGATTCGCTCCACGGCGCCCTGGCCGTAGCGGCTCACCTCGATGCCGTGCTCCGAGAAATCGGCCACCCCCTCGGTACCGTGGACGCGGGTGCGACGCCCACCAACGGCGGTGAAGCCGGTCATGGTCAGCGTCGCGGTAGCCCCTCCCTCGTACTCCAGTGCCACCACCTGGTGATCGACGACGTCGTTGTCACACTTCCAGACACAGCGACCGTAGTCCCCGTCGCTTACCGCCGCCAAATGTGCTTCGCGCCGGTGGTCGAACGGAGAGGCGCCACGGGCCGGAAAGCTCTCCCGATCGGCGTCCACGTACAGCTTGAGGGCGGACCACGGGCAGGTCGGCTCGACACCGCAATCGACGCAGCGCTCACCGCTGCCCTCGGGCGCATGGTCCTCGGTGAAATAGGAGAGCGAACCGAAGGAGCTGACCGCGCGACAACGGCGGCCGAGCAGGTAGGTGAGGAAGTCGATGTCGTGACAACTCTTGGCAAGGAGCATGAACGCCGATCGCGCCTCGTTCCCCCACTTGCCGCGCACAAAGCTGTGCGCCTGGTGCCACCACAGCACCTGCTCCAGGTGGTCGACAGTCGCCACCTGCCCCAGACGCCCGGAGTCGACCACTTCCTTGAGCAGCCGGAACGGCCGCGCGTAGCGCAGCGAGTGGCACACCGCGGTGATGCCAGGGGCGTCCTCGGCAGCGGCCGCGATCCGGCGGCACTCCTCCCAGGTGGGCGCCATCGGTTTCTCCAGTAGCAGATGATGGCCTGCCTCGAGGGCGGCAATTGCCGGCTCGGCGTGGTCGCGATCCATCGTGGTGACCACGACGGCGTCGATGTGCTCCCCGGCAGCCAGCAACTCGCGCCAGTCTGAGTAGCACCGATCGCCGGCCAAGCCGTGCTCGGCAGCAAAGTGCTCTCGCAGGTCCGCCTGTGGCTCGGCCACGGCGACCACCGTCGCCCACTCCGGTCGTTGGCTGATGAGCTCGCCGAAGAGACGTCCGCGCCCGCCGGCACCGCAGATGGCCACCCGTAGTTCGTCGCTCACAAGGCGGCGAGTATCATCGGCGTCGTTCCCCGGCGCAATCGAAGCCCCGCCCCGACGCTGGACACTCGGCGGGGCCGGCAGTAACCCTTGTGCTGCGATGGCAGACATACACCCGCCACTGGCGGACGTTCGGCGCACCCTGCGAGTCAAGTGGTACCGCAGCCCGATCGAGCCGGCGCTGCTCCGCGAGCTGATGCGGAGGAGCAATCTCCAGGGCTGGTTCCAGGCAGCGGGCAACCTGCTCCTCCTGGGCGCCACCGGGACGCTTGCCTACCTTCTCTTCCTCAATCAGATCTGGGTTGGCTTCGCCGTGGCCCTCTACGTCCACTGCACGATGGGGGCGTTCGTCAGCGCCGCCTGTCACGAGCTCGACCACGGCACGGCGTTCGCCAGCAAGCGGCTGAATCGGATCTTCGTCCACATCTACGGTCTGCTGGCGTGGTTCAACATGCATGACTACGCCCTCAGCCACACCTACCACCACCGCTACACGCTGCACCCAGAGGGCGACCGGGAGGTGATGCTGCCACAGTCGCCCACCCTCCGCTGGCTGTACGTGCTGCAGCTGTTCACCATCAATATCACCGGCGGCCCGATGTGTCGCGGGCTGTTCGTGGTGCTGCGCGACACCATTACCGCTGCGTTTGGGCTGCCGCTGCGCCCCGACCGCGTCGATCACGACGAGCCAATCGGTATGTACGCGCAGGAGTGGATGGCGGCGCTGTATGCCGCTCACCCGGAGGAGAGGCGCAAGTCGATCCGCTGGGCGCGAATCCTGCTGCTGTTCCACGGTGCGGTGCTGGCGGCGGCCATCGCCACCGGACTGTGGCTGCTGCCGGTGCTGATTAGCCTACCGCTGGTTGTCGCCAATTGGTGGCGCTACGCCATCTTCATGCCGATGCACTGCGGCCTGCGCGACAACGTTGCCGACTTCCGCAAGTGCGTGCGCAGCACGAAGATCGACCCGCTGTCGTCGTTCCTGTACTGGCGCATGAACTGGCACATGGAGCACCACATGTACGCCGGCGTGCCGTGTTACCGACTCCGCAAGCTGGCCCGCGCAATCGAGTCCGACACCCCCAGGCCGCGCACGCTGCTGGGCGCGTGGCGCGAGATGCGGCAGACCTGGAAGCGGCAGAAGACCGAGCCCGACTACCAGTTCGACACGCCGGTGCCGACCGCAGCGAGCACCGTTGCCGATGGGGATGCCCGCGACGACGACAAGCTCGGCGCATCGATCGGCGACCTGGCACCGGCGATACTAGCCGGGCGATAGAAACCGCGTCCGGCTAGGACGCCGCCAGCTGCCACACGTCCAGCGAGACCGCCCGCGCCTCTCCGTCGTCGGCAAACAGCGCCACGTCCCGGTCCTCGTCGTCGGGGTAGTTCACCCGCGTCACCGTGGCCGCGCCGTCGTTGATGAACAGCTCCATGACCGATCGGTCGAGGAACAGGTGGAGCGTAAGGCGACCGTCGTGACGCCGGCGAAGGACGGGCTCGTTGGTGTCGATTCTGGTCCCCGCCACCAGCAGCCCGTCGTCGCTCCAGCGAATCTCGAGCCCGCCCATCCCATTGCTGCCGCAGCGCAGCCGTAGCCCGCAGGCGGCGACGCTGCCGCGATCCAGCTCAGCAACGATCTCCAGCGCGTCACCGCGCACCCCGTCCACTCGGCGCGTTCCCGATGCGACCACCAAGTCGTCTCGGCGGACGTGGTCGCCGCGCAACTGGCGGAGCTCGGGGAGCGGGCGCTGTATCAGGACCCCCTCCCGGATGCTCAGCACCCGCGGCAGCGACATACATCCCCGCCAGCCGCGCCCGGTGCGGAAACCGCTCACCCAGCCCAGCAAGATGGTCCGCCCCGCAGGGTCTCCCGCTGCGTCTTCGAACACCGTGGTGCCATAGAGTCCCCGCGACAACGAGGGTGGGTCGTCGTATCCGGCCCCGCCGTAGCCGTAGTCCAGCACGTGCGGGCCGCTGCCCAGGAAGCCGACCGCCTGCCACTGCGTCAGCGCCTCGTCGCGTGCCTCCACCACAAGACCGTTGGCTTCCTTGAATGTGGCGAACGTGCGGCCGCCGACGGCGAAGACGTACATGTCCGCCCAGTTGAAGCGGATGTCGGCCGGCACCCCGCTCTGGCCGGCGCGCAGCCCCAGGTCCACGCGCCGCCAGGTGAGCAGCTCGTCGTCGGCCGGCAGCGCCCCCCACGCTTCGCGCTTGTTCTCCGGTGTCCCGAATGGCGTCCTGGTGTAGAACAGCATCGGCACCCCGTCGACGCGGATGCAGGCGCTGCCGGACGCGAGCCCCCGCTCGCCCTGATCCGCCAGCGGCAACAGCGCCGGCGGCAGGAACTCCCAACGTACCAGGTCGGGGCTGCGCGCGTGGCCCCAACCGATGCCCTCGGCGGTCTGGTCCGATCCCGACATGTCGTGCCACGGCTGGAACTGGTAGAAGACGTGATAGTGACCATTCAGATAGAAGGCGCCGTGGGTGTCGTTCATCCACTGCGCCGGCGGCAGGAAGTGGAACGTTGGTCGCGTCGGGTCGCCGGCCACCTCGCCGGCAGCGGCGGCCACCGCCCGCTGGGCGGAAGAACAGAACCCCAACACCGGTGTCGTGGTGCGGGGGCCCGCGCCCGGCGGGCTCGGTCCCGCGGACGCGGGACGCCTCATCGGACGGCCGGTACTGGCAGCGATGCGACCGCAACCCGGCATCGAGGCACAGCTGGATTGCGGGGGTTTGCGGTTGCGGCCGCACGCACCGCTTGTTCGTGCGGCTCGCAAGGTGCTGGCATTGGTCAGCCGCCGGCCCGAGCTCGCACACGCCTCGGAGTTGGTGGCATGACCGGGTCGTTGGTCGACCGCGTCCGGGAGCGGTTGGCCGCCGAAGGAGCTCCGCTGCGTCCGAGCGTGGTGGCTGCGGCTATCCGGGCCGAGTCCGGTGGCGTGCTCGGGGATACGGAAGTGTTGAGCAGTCTGCACGAGCTGCAGACCGAATTGGTGGGCGCGGGCGTGCTGGAGCCGCTGTTGCGCGGGCCGGG
>CAJWOB010000070.1 GCA_913043885.1 uncultured Spirochaetaceae bacterium
GAGGGGCACGATGGTGAACGCGGCGAACACCAGCACCAGCACATCGCTGAGGTCCATCGACGACTTCAGCAGGTAGACGGGGGTGGCCGCGAGGGCTGCGAGAGCCACCACCTTCAACCAACCGAGCAACGGGAAGGTTCGTGTAAACGGCACCCCCACAGAGATGGAGATGTACCGGCAGTAGAGGGCCACGGTGGGAACGAAGGCCAATGCGGTCCCCAGGGCGGGCCCCACAAAGCCCAGGGTGAGGGCCAGGGGCACGCTGATCACCAGGTTGGACAAGAGAGTGAAAACCGCCGCCCGCAGCAGCAGGTTGGACTGACCGGTGGCCAGGATCACCGCGCCAAATGGCGCCACCCGCGCCATGGTGACGAGCATGTAGAGGGCGAAGACCGGAGCCGCGGCCACGTAGTCCGCGGTGAAGGCGAGACGAATGAACTCCTCAGCGCCCACGATGAAGATCATGGAGATCGGGACCACGATGAGCGAGGTCTTCAGGGCGGCCGTTCGCCACAGCTCGATGACGTCTCCTCCAGCGCCAGCGCGGACGAGCGTCACGAATCGGGCCATGTAGACGTGCCCCACGGTGTAGGCGATCGCGGTCACCGGGAGCTGCCAGGCCCCCACCCGGTACTCGGCGAAGGCCGTGGCGGCCATCAGGAAGAGGATCAGGTAGCGGTCCACCGCCGCGTTGAGGGTATTGACGATGTCGGTGAGCCCCAGGGGGAAGGCGAAGGCGAGCATCTCGCCCACACCCACATCGGCCTGGCCCCGGGCGCAGCCGCGGTAGAGGCCCGCCGTGACGAGGATCATGTAGACGGCCTCGAAGAGCCCGAACACCGTCAGTCCCATCGCCATGTGTTCGACGCCGCCCCCGAGCGCCGCCGGGAGCAGCGTGCCGGTGGCCATGCCAATGGCGCGGAAGACCCCAAATGTCGCCGCGGCCCGGGGCCTCTCCTCGGCGATGAGCAGGTTGGGGAAGACCCTGGCCGCCACGTCCAGCACCGGGAAGAGCACCAGGTACTTCAGGTAGTGGAGCTCCACCGCGTCGCCCGCGCCGTCCACTACCGCAGCGGCCATGTGGCCGTGGTTCTGGAGCACGTCCACGACGACGGCAATATCGCCGCGGTGATGCGGAGCGCAGAGGCGTTCGGCTTCGGAAGGCTGCACCTGGTGCCGGCGCCCGAAAGTCCGCAAGGGCGGGCCGCCGGCCGGCGGGCTGGCCGTGCCTCCGCCCGGGTCACCCAGGGTGCTGACAAGTGGCTGGAGGTCGATTCTTGGCCCGACATCGGCAGTTGCCTGACCGCGCTGCGTGGCGAAGGCTACGCAATCTGGGTCACCGCCCTCGGTCCGCGGCGGGCGGAGCTGTCGGCCGCGGCCGGCCGAGCCGGAGCGCCGCTGCCGGCAGTCGCCATCGTGCTGGGCGGCGAGCGGGATGGGGTCAGCGCCTCAGCGCTGGCGCTGGCCGACCTCAGCGTGCAGTTGCCGATGCGCGGCCTGGCCCAGAGCTTCAACGTCAGCGTCGCCGCCGCCCTGGCGATGCAGGAGCTGAGCCGCCACCGGCCCCCACGCTATGGCCGCCGCCACCGGCGTGTGCTCACGGCCGCGTACTATGCGCGCTCGGTTCCCGGCGCCGAGGCGATTCTGCGTCAACGCGCGCAACACGGCGCGGGTGGGGAAGCACTTTGACATCGCATCGACACCGCCCGTACTGTGCGCCGGTTCTGCGGCCATGATCATCGAACCAAAGGTTAGGGGTTTCATCTGCATGACCGCGCATCCCGACGGCTGCGCGGCCAACGTCGACGAACAGATCGCCACGATGCGGCAGCGGGGTGGGTTCGCTGGCCCCAAGCGGGCGCTGGTGGTCGGTGCCTCCACCGGCTACGGGCTCGCGTCCCGCATCGCCGCCACCTTCGGCGCCCAAGCCGACACCGTCGGCGTGTTCTTCGAGCGACCCGGCAGCGCCAAGCGCACCGCATCCGCCGGCTGGTACAACAGCGCAGCCTTCGAACGCCGCGCTGCGGAGGCCGGCCGCGGCGCCTGGAGCGTCAACGGCGACGGCTTCTCCACGGAGGTAAAGGAGGAGACCATCGCCCTGATCCGCGAGCACCTGGGCAGCATCGACCTACTGGTCTACAGCCTGGCGGCGCCGCGCCGTACCGACCCCGTCACCGGGGAGACCTACAGCAGCGTGCTCAAGCCCGTCGGTGCGCCGTTCAGCGGGCCCACCATCAACCCGCGCAGCGGGTCCATGAGCGAGGTGGCCGTGGACGCCGCCAGCGACGAGGAGATCGCCGGCACCGTCGCCGTCATGGGCGGCGACGACTGGCGCCTGTGGACCGAGACGCTCGCAGCGGCCGGGGTGCTGGCCGACGGGCTGGTAAACGTCGCCTATTCCTACGTCGGTCCCAGCTACACCCAGGACATCTACCGCAACGGCACCATCGGCAAGGCCAAGGAGCATCTCGAGGCCACCGCCAAGCAGCTCGACGGCACCGCCGGCGGGCGAGCGTACGTCGCGGTGAACAAGGCGGTGGTTACCCAGGCCAGCGCCGCTATCCCCGTCCTGCCGCTCTACATCATGCTGCTGTTCAAGGTGATGAAGGAGCAGGGCACGCACGAGGGTTGCGCCGAACAGATGCACCGGTTGTTCGCCGAACGGCTGTATGCCGACGGCGGCGCAATCGTGGACGAGGAGGGCCGTCCCCGGGTCGACGACCTCGAGATGGCGGACCAGGTGCAACAGGAGGTAGCGAAGCGATGGGAGTCGGTAGACGAAGCGTCCGTACGACAAATCGCGGACTTCGACGGTTATGGCGCCGAGTTTCTGCGCCTGTTCGGATTCGGACTGGACGGCGTGGACTACGCGAAAGAGGCGGAACCCGACCTGGCGATTCCCTCCCTGTCCGAGGCGGCGTCATGAGGGGCCGCGTCATGAGCGCCGGCCCGCGCCGCCGGCTGGCGTGGGCGCTGGTGGGGCCGTTCGCCCTTCTGGCCACCGGCTGCCTGCAGTATCACTCCACCATTCACGTCAACCGCGACGGCACCGGAACCGTGGAGCAGGAGCTGATCTTCGGCCACATGTTGGTGAGCATGCTCGGCAGCGAGTTCATGCCTACCGACGAGCAGCAGCTGGCACAGGACGCGGAGAAGATGGGCCGTGGCGTGCGCCTGATCGACGTGGAGCCCATCACAGACGAGCGCGGCCAGGGCCACCGGGCGACCTACGCCTTCGACGACGTCAACCAACTGAACATCAACCAGAATCCCTCGGCGAACGTGCCGCAACCGGATAGCGGCGAGGCGGTAGTGGAGAACGTGCGGTTCGAGCTGCGCCGGGGCTCGCCGGCGGTGTTGACCGTATGGCTGCCAGTGCCTGACGAGGACGACTTCGGTGCCCGCGGTGGAGGTGGTGACGGCGCCGCCGCGTCCGGCCAGGCACCCGAAGGTGAGATGCTGGAGCTGGCGCGTCAGCTGTACGCGGAGATGAGCATGAGCATGGCCATCGAGGTAGATGGTCGCATCCTGAGCTCCACCGCCACCCACGTGGATGGCTCGCGGGTGACCGTAATGGAGCTGGACTTCGCCCGGGTGGTGGACGACGAGGAGCAATTCATGGAGCTCATCAGCAGCAACCCGAATACCGTCGCCGCTACCACCGCCGCCCTTGCCGACATGGACGGAATTCGCGTCGAGCTGCAGCCGAGCATCGAGATACGGTTCTAGGGCGCGCGCCGACAGCCAACGCGCGCGCTACACCGGCCACCATCGCCCGGGCAGGCGACGGTCACCGGCCGCTCCGCTTGATCAAGAAGTAGCCGCCGGTGAGCGCCAGCAGCGAACCGGCACCATCCTCGCCTGAGTCGAACAGCACCACTTTCCGCGCCAGTGCCATGATCGCCACCAACAGCACCACCTCGACGCGGATGGTGTCCTCGATCAGGTAGACCTTGATGGTCTCGATGAGCTCGACACCGATGAGGATGAGAAAGAAGAACCCGAACAGGTGGAGCAGCTGTCCGCTGTCCAGCAGCAGGGCGGGTGCCGCAGCCATGGAGCGGCCGATGTCGATCGCCAGCGCGACGGTACCGGCGATGACCATGAGCCCGACCAGGGCGACCACGATCCAGCGCTCGAACAGATGAAGGCCGCGGAGCACCGCTCCGCGCTCCTCAGCCTGGCGATCGGGACGTTTCGTGGTGTCTTTCAAGCCTCGTCACTATAGCCGTCGCTGTGCTCGCAGGGCATGTCGACGATGACCACCTGCACGCCAGCGCCGTCGAGCGCCGCATCCAGCGCAGCCGGCAGGCCGGCCACGTCCACGGTGTGCGCAGCTCGTGCCCCGCAGGCAGTTGCCACCTGGGCGATCGCCAGCGCCGGGTGGGGCTGGCCGCCGGTGGTAACCGCACCGTGGTTGTCCAGCACCACCAACGTTACCCGCGCCTGCTGAGCGACCGCGTTGCACAGCGCCGGTAGCGCAGTGTGAAAGAAGCTCGAGTCGCCGAACATCGCCACCGCCGGGTGGCCGGCAGACGCCATGCCGGCGGCCACCGCCACCGCGGAGCCCAGGGCGAACTTGGCGTCCAGCCGTTCCGCCTGTCCGGCCAGGCAGCCCGGGTCGGCCACCAGCCACGGACGGGGCGACCTTGGCGCGAGCGCCTGCTCCACCGCGTCCATCGCCTCGTCGAAGGGGCAGTCCTGGCAATAGCTGCGCCGCTGCGGCCGCTCCGCGGCCTCGCCTGCTGCGGCGAACGGACGGCCGATCGCTACCCCGTTGCCGTCGCCGCCACCATCGTCGCCGGCGAACCTCCCCAGTGCGTCGCAGATCTGCCAGCGATACAGCTCCCCGACCGCCTCCACGTGACCGGTGAGCTTGCCGCATATGGTGGTCGCCAGCCCGGCACGGTGGGCGGCCGCCGCGGCGCGCTGCTCGACAAATGGCTCGGTCTCCTCGAGCACCAGCACGCGCCGATGCCGGGCCAGGAAGGCGGTCATCACCCGCTCCGGCGCCGGGAAGAGTGTGGCGAGCTGGAGGATCTCCACGCCCTGCGGTGCGACATCGGCCAGCTTGGTAGCGCACACCCCCACCGCGATGACGCCCAGCGGCTCGCTACCCGCGTCCGCGACGGTCGGGTTGAGGGCGGGACTATCGCTCCACGCTCCGGCAAGCGCAAGCCGCCGGTGCAGGTCGCGGTGCTTCTCCACCGCGTTGCCCGGGTAGGGGAAGTAGCGGAGCCGCTCGCGCAGAGGGTCGCTGACCGGCACGTTCCACTGCCCCGGAGGTGCCAGCTCAGCGGGCGCTGGCAGTTGCTCGTAGCTGCGGGTGATGCGCAGGACGACCGGCAGCCCGCTCTCCTCGCTAGCCGCGAACGCTGCGCCCATCAGCTCCACCCCTTGCCGGGCGTCACGCGGCTCCAACATTGGCAGCTCGAGTAGGTCAGCGAGCATGCGGCTGTCCTGGTCGTTTTGCGACCCGTAGGCACCTGGATCGTCCCCCAGCAGGATGACCAGACCGGCCGGCAACGGAGTGAGATTGACGGTCATGAGCGTGTCCACCATCACGTTCATGCCAACGCTCTTGGTGCAGACCAGGGCGCGACGCCCGGCCAGGGAGAAGCCGACCGCCACCTCGAGGGCCACCCTTTCGTTAGTCGACCACTCGAGGTGCGGCGCGGGGGCGGGCCTCAGCTGGGCTCGCTGCGAGAACAGGCAACGCAGTGTCGCCGCGCTCGGGGAACCTGGATAACTCGTTGCGCAGCCTATACCTGCGTCGATAGCCGCCCATCCCAGCGCGGCGCCGGCGGTAGCACCCACGGGCTGGAGTGTGTACCAGCCAGCGCCCACCAAGCCAGGGGCTGGAGCCGCGCTCTTGCAGCCGCTCGGCGGGACGCTGATAATGTCTGTCGGCCCGCCGCCCGTCGCGACTCCGTTCGCGTGAGGAGCTCCCAACTAATGCAGAAGCCAGTTCCCGATACGGAATCCAACGCCGCCACGAGCGATGTCGCCACCGACATGCAGCAGCATTCCAACGGTGCCGCGTCGGCCAACGGGGTCGCCGCGCCGTCACCGTCGCAGCCGTCCCCCGAGCCGGCGGCCGCGCCAACGCCACCCTTCGATCCGGACGAGCTGCAGGAGTGGTTCGACTCGCTCGACTACGTCCTCGACTCCGGCGGCCAAGAGCACGTCCACTACCTCCTGCGCCGACTCGACGACCACGCCCGCAAGCGCGGCGCTGCACCGCCGTTCACCGCGAACACGCCCTACATCAACACCATTCCCGCCGAACAGCAGAGCGCGTACCCCGGCTCGCGTGACATCGAGCGCCGCATCAAGTCGATCGTGCGCTGGAACGCGATGGCGATGGTGGTGCGCGCCAACAAGACGGCGGACAACATCGGCGGCCACATCTCGACCTTCGCATCGGCGGCTACCCTCATCGAGGTAGCGCAGAACCACTTCCTGCGCGGCCCGGACGCCCCCGGAGGTGGCGACGTGGTCTACTTCCAGGGTCACAGCGCCCCGGGTACGTACGCGCGAGCCTACCTGGATGGCCGCATCACCGAACAACAGCTCATCAACTTCCGCCGTGAGCTCGCCGACGGCGGCGGCCTCTCCTCCTACCCGCACCCGTGGCTGATGCCCGACTTCTGGAGCAATCCCACGGTGTCGATGGGCCTGGGACCAATCATGGCAATCTACCAGGCTCGCTTTCAGCGCTATCTGCGCGACCGCGGGCTGCGCGACACCTCCGACCAGCGGGTCTGGGCGTTCCTGGGCGATGGCGAGATGGACGAGCCGGAGTCGCTCGGCTCCATTACCCTCGCCGCTCGCGAACGGCTCGACAACCTCATCTGGGTGGTCAACTGCAACCTGCAGCGTCTGGACGGTCCGGTTCGCGGCAACGGCAAGATCATTCAGGAGCTGGAGGCAGCGTTCCGCGGAGCGGGGTGGAACGTCATCAAGGTCATCTGGGGCTCGGACTGGGATCCGCTACTGGCGGCTGACACCAGTGGCGCGCTCATCGAGCGCATGAACGAGACGGTCGACGGTCAGTTCCAGAAGTACTCGGTGGAAAGTGGCGCCTACATCCGCGAGGACTTCTTCGGCAAGGACCCTCGGCTGGCAGAGTTGGTCGCCGGCTACAGCGACGACCAGCTGCAGCGGCTGCGACGCGGCGGGCACGATCCGGAGAAGGTGTACGCCGCATATCACGCCGCGGTGGAGCACCGCGGATCGCCGACCGTCATCCTCGCGCAGACCATCAAGGGGTACGGCCTCGGCGAGAGTGGTGAGGGCAAGAACATCACTCATCAGCAGAAGAAGCTGAACGAGGACGAGCTGGCCGCCTTCCGCACTCGCTTCGGCATCCCGATCTCCGATGACAAGGTGGCGGAGGCTCCGTTCTACCGCCCTCCGGAGGACAGCGAGGAGCTGAGGTACCTGCGCGAGCGACGTGAGGCCCTCGGCGGGGTGCTGCCGCAGCGCCGCATCAAGGCCGAGCCGCTGCCACGCCCGAGCGACGAGCTGTTCGAGGAGTTCCTCACCGGCAACGACGACCGCGAAGGGTCGAGCACCATGGCGTTCGTCCGCATCCTCGCCAAGCTTATGCGTGATAAAGAGATAGGGTCGCTGATGGTGCCCATCGTGCCAGACGAGGCGCGCACCTTCGGCATGGAGGCGCTGTTCCGCCAATTCGGCATCTACAGCAGCATCGGTCAGCTGTACGAGCCGGTGGATCGCGAGAACCTGCTCTACTACCGCGAGGCGACCGAGGGGCAGGTGCTGGAAGAGGGGATCACGGAGGCCGGTTCGTTCTCTTCGTTCATCGCCGCCGGTACCGCATATGCCACGCAGGGCATCAACACCATTCCGTTCTTCATCTTCTACTCGATGTTCGGTTTCCAGCGAGTTGGGGACCTCATCTGGGCCGCCGCCGACTCCCGCGCCAGGGGCTTCTTCCTCGGCGGGACATCCGGCCGCACCACCCTCAACGGCGAGGGACTGCAGCACCAGGACGGCCACAGCCATGTCGCCGCGCTCGCGGTGCCGACGCTGAAGGCCTACGACCCGACCTACGCCTACGAGCTAGCGGTGATTATCCAGGACGGCATCGAGCGGATGTATCACCGCGGCGAGGACCTCTTTTACTACCTGACCGTAATGAACGAGAACTACCCGATGCCGGGGATGCCCGAAGGCGCGCGCGAGGGGATCCTGCGCGGCATCTATCGACTGAGCGACGGCGCCAAGGGCGAGGGCCGCGCCAAGGGCGGGAGCCGCGCCGCTGGAGGCGCGGCCGTTCATCTGCTCGGCAGCGGCTCGATCCTCAACGAGGCGCGCAAGGCGGCCGACCTGCTGCAGCAGTGGGACGTTGCCGCCGACGTGTGGAGCGTCACCAGCTACAAGGAGCTGTACCACGACGTCACCGAGGTAGAGCGCTGGAATCTCCTGCATCCCGACGAGCCGCGGCGTAGCTATCTCCAGGACCTGTTCGCCGAGGAAGAGGGCATCTTCATCGCCGCCAGCGACTACCTCAAGGTGCTGCCCCGCATCGTCGGCGACCATCTGCCTGGCCGGCTGGTAGCATTGGGCACCGACGGTTTTGGTCGCAGCGAGACCCGCGAGGAGCTGCGCGCCTTCTTCGAAGTGGACGCTGCCAACATCGCCTACGCGGCGCTGGCGGCGCTGGCCGGCGAGGGAAAGCTCCCGGGCAAGAAGCTAGATGCGGCGGCAGCGCAGCTCGGTATCGATCGCAGTCGATCGAGCGCGCTGACGCAGTGAGCGCTGCAGTAGCTGCAGCGGACACAGTAGATTGAAGCGGAATTAACCAATGGCGATCGACATCACGCTGCCCGAGCTGGGCGAGAACATCGAATCCGGAGAGGTGGCGTCCGTGCTCGTCGCCGTGGGCGACGAGGTCGCCGTCGACGCTCCACTGGTCGAGCTGGAAACCGACAAGGCGGTGGTAGAGGTACCGGCCACCTCCGCCGGCGTCATCAGGCACGTTCACGTCAGCGCCGGAGACACGATCGCGGTGGGTCAGGCAATCGTGAGCGTCGAGCCCGGCGCTGGGGGCGCGGAGAATGGCGCCGCACCGGCAGCAGCGCCAGCTGCGGAAGCGGCTCCACCACCCCCAGCGGCTGCGGCAGCTGCGGCACCGTCACCCAGCACGCCGCCGGCAGCAACCCCGCCGCCGACCCCGTCACCCCCAGCCAAGACGGGAGCCTCGGTGCCGGCGACACCGGCAGTGATGCGCCTAGCACGCGAAATCGGCGTGGACGTCGCTCAGGTCACCGGCACCGGCAACGGTGGCCGCGTGCTAGCGGAGGATGTAAAAG
>CAJWOB010000071.1 GCA_913043885.1 uncultured Spirochaetaceae bacterium
CGCCACCGAGGGCGGGGCCGGCCGCCGCTGCCATGGAGGTGGCGGCACCCACCAGGCCGAAGGCGCGCCCGCGCTGCCCCTCGACCACCAGGAGGCGTAGCAGCGGCGCTCCGTTCGGCAGGGTAAGCGCCAGTGCCACCGCCTGCTGCACCCGAAACGCCAGCAGCATCGCCAGGCTGGTGGATAGGGCGGCACCGATGGAGGCGACGGCGAAGTAGAGCAGCCTGCCGAGGATGAGCGGCCGCCGGCCGAAGCGGTCGCCCAGCTTGCCGCCGATGGGCTGCAGCGCCGCCATCGCTACCAGATAGCCGATGACCAGCCAGCTGACGCCGGCGGCGGATCCTATGTCGTCGCGCAGCGCCGGCAGCGCCACGGTAATCATCGTCGAGTTGATCGGGGCCAGCGTCGACGCGAACGCCACCGCCGCCACGGCCAGGGAGGTTGTCGGCGTGGTGGCGGTCGGTGGAGTGGTGGTGGGCGGCGTGGGGGCCGCCGTGCCCTCGGGCGTCGCGCTCTCGGGACTGGACACCCGCCGCTACGACTTGACCCGCAGCAGCAGCGAGGCGTGAGCGCCGAGCTCCGGAATCACCAGCCGTCCGTCGGCGGGCATCGCCAGCCGTTCGCCGGTCCACACATCGGTAAGCGTCTGCGGCACCCCCACGCCTCCCTCCTCTCCGAGCGCCGACAGGTCCACCGGCTGCTCGGGGGCACGGCGGCCGCGTCTGCGGCTGCCGACATTGAACATGCCGAGAAAGCCGGCGGTGTTGTAGACGCTGCCGGGCACCTCGTTGTGCATTACGGCCAGGGGCAGCACGTCGCCGCTGCTGCACTCCGCCGACAGCGCGATGATCTTCTGCAACTCGGCGATTCGCTCCGGTGGCAGGGATGCCACGTCGTCGCTGACGGTAAGAGCGCCACCGGACAGCACGACGGCGTTTATCTGGCTCATCCGCTCGGCCTCGTCTAGCGAGGTGCCCCGCGTCCGCACCATCAGGCAGTCGGGGTCGTTGAGCCACAGCCGGCGGTGCATCGGGCTGCGCGCCATGGTGTTACGAATCGAGTTGCGTGCCCCCACCAGCGCACCGGTCCGCAGGGCGCGGCCGGCTGCCATGGTCCAATAGGGGCCGGTATCGGTACCGACCCGCATTGCCTCCACCGTGCCCACCCCGGCGGAAAGCGGCATACCGCAGCCGAGCACCACGGTATCGCGGCCGGCTGCTTCCCGGATCACCTCCATTCCCAGGCGCATTACCCCGGCGCGGGAGTAGGTCATGTCCTGGTGGCTACCGCCCTGAATACAGGCGCCGAACAGGAAGTCGCACTTGAGTAGCTCGAACCCCCACTCCTCCACCATGGTGCGCACCACCCGCAGCACGTACTCGGCGAGCCGCGGGTCGGTAACGTCGAGCCCGTAGTAGCGGCCGCGCCAGAACACGTTGTAGCCAGCCAGGATCGGTCGGCCGTGCTCGGTGCGCAGCAGATAGTCGGGGTAATCCCGCAGCAGATCGCTGCGTCGCTCGGCGATGTAGGGGGCCAGCCAGATGCCGGGGCGAAACCCGGCCCGGCGAATCGCATCGCTGAGCTCCACCATCCGGCCGACGAAGGGGGCGCGCAGGTTCAGCCAGTCGCCGACTCGCGTCTGGTAGCCGTCGTCGATCTGGATGTAGTCGAGGTCCAGCCCCGCCGCCGTTATCGCTTCGACGTTGCGGAGGATGTCGTCTGGCCGCACGTGGTTGTGAAAGCAGTACCAGCTGTTCCAGCCGGTCAGGTTGCGTTTGGGCACCGGCGGTTTTGCCTTCGTGGCCACGTAATCGAAGTAGCGCTGTTGCAGGCCGACGGTGCGCCCGCGGGCCATCACCACGCCGTCGAGGTCCACCTGGTGCCCGGGTGCCAGCAGCTTGCGGCCAAAGTCGAACACCAGCTCGAAGTGGTCGCGCTCGGATCGCGCCGCCCAGTGCAGGCGGACGTAGAGGAACTGATCGAACGGCGTCGACTGACCGATCAGGAACGACTCGCCGCTGTCGAGGTTGGCCACCACTGCGTACATCTCCGACGACAGGGCGCCGCGCTGACCGGACGGAAGATTGGCGAGATTGCTGGAGGCCAGTGACACCACCCGCAGCCAGGGCCGCAACGGGCGGTCGCTGAGGCGATAGGAGCGGGCGGTGGACCAGGACTGGTGACCGTTGCGTAGGGACGACACGTGGTCGCGGTGGTCGATGGAGAGAAATGGCGCGATGCCGTTCTCGGTGGGGAACACCAGACGGGTAACGGTTATGGAGTGGTCGCTGTGATTGCGGAGCGAGAGGGAGAGCAGGCTGCCGAAGCGCGGCTCGTTGCTCCAGCGTCCGGTCGGCTCGATCTGCTCGTCGAAGAAACGCAGGTCGCGACGGCTGCGCTGCGAGGCGGGATCGCGGATCAGCTCGGAGGCGCGCCGGCGGGTGCCCTCCTTGGTGTGCAGGGTGGGGCAGACCTCCAGCTCGCGCCAGTCGATGCGGGCCGGATCACGTTGCTCGAGCGGGCCGCGTGCAATGCCGCTAGCGCTCAGGCGCCGTTGTCGCCGTTGTCGCCGTTGTCGGCGGTCGGCGTGCCAAACAACCGCTCCACCGCGCTGGCCAGGCGGCGGACCAGCTGCGAGAAGCCCGGGTCGGACTCGGCCACCGGCTGGGCGCGCGCCGCGTCCTGGAACGCTGCCAGCAGAGACCGGTAGTACCACTCCTGCTGGTCGATTGGCCGGTTGAACCGCCCCCACACAATCTCCGCGGCGCCCTCCCCGGCGGCGTCCAGGTCACGCTCGATACTCTCCGCATTATCGATCTTGTCCGCGAGCGGCACCCACAGCTGACGCCGCGCGAGTCGCGGCAACGCCTCGAGGGTGTGGCGCTTGCGCTCCTCCCAGGGGCCGGCCTTGTCCGGCTCTGATGCCACAGCCACCAGGTCGGCAACCTCGGCCCCGAATGCGCCACGCAGGTCGCCGTAGGTGGTGGCCGTGTCTTCGACAGTGTCGTGGAGGTAGCCGGCGACCGCCACGACGGCATCGCACCCGGCGTTGATGAGCGTGGCGGCGACGCAGATGGGGTGGGTGACGTAGGGAATTGCCGTTCCCTTGCGGGTGTGGCCCTGGTGGGCGCGTACGGCGTAGGCGAGTGCCCGGTCGATCAACAGCGGACCGTCGCTCTGCCAGCTGGCGTAGGGGAGCTCGCTGAGGGCGCTGTTGGTGTAGCGGCTGTCGGCGGTGACCTCTTCGCCCACCCACTCCGGCAGCTCGGGCCGCTGGTCGGCGCGCGCCAGCTCTACCTCCGCCACCACCAACCCGGCGTTGGCGCCGCCGAACTCGTCCACCTCCCAGCGGTGGTGAGCGTGGGCGACCCGGTAGCGGGTCTTCTCGATGAGCGGACGCCGTGCCATCTGCGCCAGCATCGCCTCGGCGTGGGCGGTCGGAATCGGGTACTCGTACTCCGCATGCTGCAGCGCGTCGCCGCCGTGCCGGCGGTCGCCGACAGTGCGCTGCTGACGCCCCTTTATAGTAAGAAACGCATCTTCGCCTGCCACGCGCACCCGCACCACCGCCGGGCCACCGTGCGATGTCAGATAGCCCTGCACGATGCGCTGGCCAGTCGCGCCGCTACGCCATGCCTCCGACCTGGTCAGGTATTTGCGCTCGATCTCGGTATTGGCATGGTCCATGACGTGGCGCATCGTACCCCGGTGGCCAACAACGCAGTGAGCATCCGGCCGGTCCAGGACTCGGAGACCGGGGCGCTGTCGGAGCTCATCCACGACACCATGGATCGCAGCCTGGGCGCCGACTACACCGCCGCCGAGCTCGCGCAGATGAAGCGGAGCTTCACCCCCGAGGGAGTTGCCCGCAAGCTGCAGGGAGCGGAGGCGTTTGTTGCCACCGGCGCCGATGGGTCGTTGGCGGGGGTGGCCGCCCGCATCCCCCACGAATCGCACCCCACCGCCAGCCGGCTGCGCACGCTGTTCGTGGCGCCCCACCTGCAGGGTACCGGGCTGGGGCGGACGCTGGCTGAGCTAATCGAGGAGCGCGCGCGGGCGGCCAGCGACGTGAGCATCCGCCTGGGCTCCACGCGTACCGCCCTGCCGTTCTATCGGCACCGCGGCTACGTGGTCATAGAGCAACCGGGGCAGGAGCCCGGGCAGCAGCCCGGGTCGCAGCCGCCCCTCTATCTGCAGATGGGCAAGCACCTTCACGTCCGCATCCGCCCGGAGCAGCCCGGCGATGCAGACCAGATACGGGCGGTGATACGCGACGCGTTCCAGTCATTCGGCGGCGGCGAGGTAGAGGTGGCCTTGGTGGACCGGCTGCGGCATGAGGCGTCGCCGTTCGTGTCGCTGGTAGCCGAAATTGGCGGGCGGGTGGTGGGCTACATCGCGCTCTCGCCCATGGTGGCACCGCGCCAGGCGTTTGCCCTCGGTCCGGTCGGCGTATCCACTTCGGAGCAAGGCGGCCTCCTTGGCACCCAGCTGTGTCGGGCGGGCATGGCAGCGTGCGCGGGGCATGGCGCCGGCATGGTGTTCCTGCTCGGCCACGTCGACTTCTACCCTCGCCTCGGCTTCCGGTCTGCCGGAGCGCTGGGCTTCTCCTTTCGTGGCGAGGCGCCGCCGGCGCTGATGGTGGCCACCCCGGCAGGGGAGCCGCCGACCGGCGTGAAGGGCGAACCGCTGCAGTTCCACCCCGCCTTCGACGACGTCTAGCCGCCTAGCGTGTAGCCTCTGTCCCTATGGCGTCGGCGAGCACACTGATAGATCGGGTCGAGGTTCACGAGTTCGCATTCTCGGTGCCCGACCTCGGGCTGGAACAGGCGGCGGCGGGGGTGGGCAACATGGCCTACGTGGCCGGCAGCTCGCTCGCGGCGCGCCGCTACGCGGTGCGGCTGCGCTGCGACGACGGTGCCACCGGCTCCTACGTCAGCCACTGGGTGGGCACGCCGTCGGCGTTGGCGCAGACCGTCATGCTGGCGCCCATGCTCATCGGTCGCGACCCCGACCAGCGCGAGCTCATCTGGGACGACATGAAGCGCGAGCTGCGCGCCTACGACCACATGGGCCACGGCGTGCTGGACATTGCGCTGTGGGACCTGGCCGGCCAGCGGCGGGGCGCCTCCGTGTCGCGGCTGCTCGGCGGCTTCCGCAAGCGGCTGCCCACCTACGCCAGCACCTATCACGGTCAGGAGGCGGCTGGCGGTCTGGATAGCCCGCAGGCGTTCGCCGACTTCGCCGCCGACTGTCAGGCGGCCGGGTTCGCCGGTTTGAAGATCCACGGCTGGAACAACGGCGACGTCGACCGCGAGGTGGAGAACCTGCGCGGCGTTCGCGCCCGGGTGGGGGACGGCTGGCGGCTCATGCTGGACCCCGCCTGCCAGCTCCGCACCTGGAGCGACGCGCTGGCGGTGGGGCGGGTGTGCGACGAGATCGGTGCGTTCTGGTACGAGGATCCCTATCGCGATGCCGCCACCTCGATCGAGGGGCACCGCCGCCTGCGCGAGCGGCTCAACACTCCGCTGCTGGTCGCCGAGCACATACGCGGTATCGAGCAGAAGGCGGCCTTCCTTGTAGGCGGTGGCTGCGACATGGCACACCTCGATCCGGAGTACGACATGGGCATTACCGGCGCGCTGAAGATCGCCCATGTCGTCGAGGCGCTGGGGCTGGACGTACAGCTGCACGCCTGCGGCCCCGCACACCGCGCGCTGAATTCGGCGCTGCGTCACACCCATATGTACGAGCTGGCGCTGGTGGGGCCGGGCATGCCCAACGTAGTGCCGCCGGTGTACGACGAGCGGGAGTACAGCGACAGCCTGGAAGCGGTAGGCGACGATGGCTGCGTGTCGGTTCCCGACGGACCGGGTCTGGGCGTGGCCTACGACTGGGACTTCATCGTCGCCAACCGTGTGGCGCTCCACGAGTTCGGCGCGGCGGAGTAGCGGGCCCGCAGACGGGCTTGTGGCCGGGTATGCTGTGGCATGGCCACTAGATATGGGAGCGTAATCGGGCTCAAAGAGGAAAAGATCGAGGAGTACACCCGGCTGCACGCCGACGTCTGGCCGGAGGTCCTGGCGACGATCCGCGACTGCGGCATCCGCGACTACTCCATCTACCTGCGCAAGCTGCCGGATGGACAGCACTACCTGTTCAGCTACTTCGAGTACGTGGGCGACGACTATGCTGCCGACATGGCGAAGATGGCCGCCGATGCCGACACGCAGCGCTGGTGGGCGATCATGGGCCCCTGTCAGAACGCGCTACCGGACCGCGCCGAGGGCGAGTGGTGGGCGTCGATGCAGGAGGTGTTCCACTCCGACTAGGGCGGCGCGGTTCTTCCGCCCGGCAGTCACCCGGCAGTTACCTGGCGTGGCAGACCGTCGTGGAAGGGATCGGCGTCGTCCAGCAGCAGGGTAGCGTCGGCGGTCAGATAGGCCTCTCCGGTAATACGGGGCAGGATGGCCTCGCCTCCCTGCGGATCGGGCTGAAACGATCCCTCAAACAGGCCACCGACCACGCTCTCCTGCCGCCAGGTCTCGCCCGGCTGCAGGTGGCCGTCGGCGTGGAGGCACGCCATCTTGGCGCTGGTGCCGGTACCACACGGTGAGCGGTCGTAGGCGCCGCTCGGGCACAGCACGAAGCTGCGCGCATCGGCATCGGCGCGCCGCGCGGGACCAACCAGCTCGACGTGGTCCACCGCCTCTCCGCCATCGCCACGCACCCCGGCGCGCTGCAGGGCGCCACGAACCGCCAGGGCGAAGTTGGTGAGGGCCGGCGCATTGGCCAGCTCCAGCTCCTGGCCGTGCTCGGCGGTGATGAAGAACCAGTTGCCGCCCCACGCTACATCTCCGCTCAGCCGCCCGTAGCCGGGCACGCGAACGGACACGCCCTTGCCCGCGGCGGGCCGGTAGCTGGACACGTTGTGGATGGTGACGGTGTGGGCGCCGTCGTATTCCACCGCCACCGGGCCGGCCGGCGTGTCCAGCTGGTGCCGGCCGGCACCGATGCGGCCCAGGTAGCCGAGGGTAACGGCCACACCTATGGTGCCGTGTCCGCACATGTAGAGGCAGCCGGCAGCGTCGAAGTACACGACGCTCGCGGCGCTGGCGGCGTCGACACCGTCGCTCAGCACGGCTCCCACCAGTACGTCGGAGCCGCGCGGCTCGCCGATAACCGCCTGTCGGAACGCGCTGGACTCCAGCAGCCTGGCGCGCCGCTCGCCCATGTCACCGCCGCCCAGGTCGGGGGCGCCGTTCACCACCACCCGGGTTGGCTCACCGGCGGTGTGGCTGTCGATAACGCGAATACGCTGCATTTGGACGCCCCCAGCCTACGTGCTATGACGGGTGCAATGACACGCCCGTCGCCCCCGAGCCTCGCCCGGGTTCTGAAACTGACGCTCCTGCTCCCACTGCTGCTGACGGCGGCCCTTACCGCGGGACAACCGCGCGAGCTGTGGTACGGGGTGCACCTGGGCAGCCTCAACATCGGCACGATGATGTTTCGCCAGCAGATCGACGGCGTGGGCGAGTCGTACGTCGCCTCGGCGCGGATGGAGCTCGGCCCCAACCAACTGCTCAGCGAGCTAACCCTGGAGCTCGACCGTGCCGGCAACCTGCAGCGCTACACCAGCAGCTCGGACGAGCGGGACGAGGGCGGCGAGTCGAGCACGCGCTACACCATCGAACGGGTCGGCGGCGGCCTGCAATTCGAACGCATCGACAAGGATGCATCGGGCACCCGGCGCGATTCGGGAGAGCTGAGTCTGGAGCGCGGCGCGGTGGCGGAACCGCTGCTGGTGATGCGGGTGGCCGGCGTCGACTGGCAGAGGTCGGGCGGGATAGCCCGGTTCCCGGTGTTCGACGCCGACGGCGATGACTTCTGGACCGCCGAGGCTCGCTACGTGGGCGAGTTGGAGGTGGATGTACGGGGGATTCCCCGGCTGGCGCACGCGGTGGACGTGCAGACCGATAGCGCTGGCGATACGCAGCGAATGTTCGTGTTGAATGGCACCGTCGTCGCCATTCAGATGAACGAGGCCATTACCGCGGTACTGGGCACCGAGAGCGAGGCGCACGGCGACCTGGCCACCGCGATGGACCCCGACGAGCGCGTCCTGCGCGAATCGGTGCGGGACATCGTGCTTGGATTCGCCTCCGGCAACCCGGACCGGGCCCGTCGCCTCATCTCCCGCATGCGCGAGTCCGCATCCACCGAAGCCGAGCGCACCGAGGCCCGTTACCTCGAGCGCCGTCTGGACTCGGTGGCCGTCAATCCGCGTCGGATCGGCGTCATCCTTCCCCTGTCCGGTCGCTACGCCGCGGTGGGCGCCCAGGTGAAGGAAGCCCTGGAGCACGGCTACATCAACAACGGCGGTCCGGGCGAGCTGCTGATCGTGGACTCAGGTGCCACGGAAGAGAGCGCCATCGCCGCCGCCGAGTCGCTCGTGTTCGACGAGGGTGTCGTGGCCCTCGTGGGCCCGTTGCTGTCCAGTCAGGCCGACGCCGTCGCCGCGGCCTCGGAAGCGATGCGCACACCGCTCATCGGGCTGGCCCAGTCCCTCGAGCCGTCCGATGACCATCAGTTCGTCTTTCGCGCTTCGGTCTCGGTCGGCGATCAGGTGGACGCGCTGGTCGACTACGTCGTGAACGACGCCGGTCTGCGCACCCTGGGCATCTTCGCACCGGACAACGACTACGGACGCGGCGCCGCAGAAGCCTTCCGGGCCGCCGTGGAGCGGGAAGGCGGCACCATCGCCGGGAGCGAGTTCTACGACCCGGCCAGCAACGACATGACCGCCGAGGCCCGGCGCCTGCCGCGCGTCGAGTACGACGGACTGTTCATCCCAGACAACGCCAGTCGTGTTCCCCTCGCCTCCGCTGGATTGGCCTACGAAGAGTTCCCCGTGGGCATCTTCCAGCCCGAGCCGGGCCAGAAGACCATCCGCCTGCTGGGTCTGAACAGCTGGAACAACGAGGACATCCTCACCCAGGGCGGCAGCTACGTACGCAACGCCCTGTTCACCGAGCTGTTCATGGCCGACGACTCCACCGCATCGTCCTTCGTCCAGGCGTACACCGCGGCCACCGGGCGCAGCCCGAGCGCCCTCGAGGCGGTCTTCGTCGACGTGGGCAACCTGCTCGCCACCACCCACGCCGCCAGTCCGCAGAGCCCGGTCGCATTCCGCGACGCCCTGCGCAGCACCACGGTAGGTGACCCGATCACCGGTCTCACCGGAATCCGTGACGGCGGGAACACCGCTGCCCACAGGCTGCGAA
>CAJWOB010000072.1 GCA_913043885.1 uncultured Spirochaetaceae bacterium
GTAGTCGACCCCTCCCCCGGCGGTAAGCGCGTCGTAGCTAGGCTGCCGGGTGAGGTCGTAGACCGGGCCGAAGTAGGTCGGCACGAAGTTGGGGCCGAGGATGCGCAGCTGCGCTCCGTAGGTGAGGAAATTGAACAGCATGCCGCGAAAGCCGATGGCACTGCCGCTGACCGGCTCGACCGTGGTGTCCGACGGGGCAAGAGCCGCGTAGTCTGCGAATGCCACCAGGGTGGCCGCATCGGTGTTGACGATGGGCTGAACGATGTCGACGCCGAAGGCGCTTACCGTGTCGTCCTCGACCACTGACGGAGAGTGCTTGTCGATGTCGGTGTCGGTGGCAAACGTGAAGCCGGCCTGGATGTTCTTGAGAACCGGTATGTCGGTGCCGATGAGAGGGCGAGCAAACAGGCGGGCGCCGATAACGTCGAAGGCGGCGAGGTTGCCGACGAACGTCTCGAGACCGATGAACGGGAAGTTGAACAGCTGGCCGTCGACGTTGAGATTGAGTCCGAAGATGCGGGTCTCCGGCAAGAACAACGTGTTGTCGTAGTTGCCGACTATGAAGCCGTTGCCGAGCGTGGTGTCGTCGATCAACCCGAGCTTGATGAACAGCGGCTCTCCGCGCTGCCCCCAACTGATGAACTGGATCTTCGGCAGGTACAGCTCTATGAAGCTGACGCCAGCCAGAGCTGGGTCCCAGTCCTCGGGTCTGATCTCGAAGTCGTTGCCGTCGCCGCCGGTAAAGCGGTAGTGCAGCACGATATCCAGGCCGATCCCGAACTTGCCGATGTCGAATTCTGGCGAGATGGCCAGCTTCTGGAAGCTGATGCCATCGGGAAATCCGTCCACATCGAGGTCGTCACCGTCGCCGGGGAAGAGCTCGGTACCGATGCCGAGCCACAGCCCGAAATCGGGCAGCAATTCGCCCTCCTCCTGGCCGATAGCCATTGGCGCGGCGAGCAGCAGTGTTGCGACGAACGGAACAAGGGCGCGTTGGGAGCGCGTGGCAAACTTTTTCAGCATGAGCCCTCCAGACTGGGCGGCGGCCGCCGGGGCGCGCGACTGCGCGCGCCAATGCCGGGGTCGCCCGTTGCCAGTATATACCCCGCCAACCGCGATATCCACGAAGCCGGTGCCGAAGGCAGCAGCTCCTTTACAGGTCGACACTTAACGTGAGCGTTGCGCTCACGCCGACCGCCACCGCCCACGGCGATGCATCCGGGGCGCTGCCGGGGCTGCGGGGGCTGCCGGTTGGCGCTGCCTCGGCGGCCACCGCCAGCTCGCCCCTCCAAGTGGTGAACTGTCCACGAAACCGGGGCAACTCCAGTAAGCGTAATCGCGCCGCTGTCGGTGTCGACCGAGGCATCGTCAGCTGCCAGCAGGCGATAGGAGCGTCCGTCGGAGCCGTCCAGCGGTCCACCCTCCTGCTCGGCCAGCAGCGTAACCGACGCCACCGCAGCATCCGGCAGGTAGAAGAAGCGCCCGCGGACGTAATCGCCGAGTGCCACACGCGACTCCTCCACCAGGCTATTCCCTTGGAACAGCCGCTCCGCACGTCGCACTCGCTCGTGGCGGACGATGACGCGGTGCTGGGAGCGCTCGGTCGCCAGCTCGGCGTTGATGCCGATGGCGTCCTGCACGGTGGGGAGCTCGATGAAGGGATAGCGTGGCGCCGCGAAGGCGACGTTGCCGATGTACAGGTGGCGCAGCAGCTCCGGGGCACGCGCCTGGTAGCCACCAAACAGCAGGATCGAGTCGAAGTCCCCCTGTAGCTGCGTCTCCAGGAAGTAGCGTTCGGCTAGCCAGATCGAGAAGCTGAGCTCAGGAATACTCTCCAGCCCGGTGGCCGGCAGCGCAGCGATCGAAACCGGGAACGCGGGTGCCGTACCCGGTGCGAAGCGGGCAGCCAGGGTGCCCGACAGCGTGGTGCGCCACCTCCCTTGCAGGAAGAAGTCGACCTCGTCGTCGCCAATGCTCAGGCTCAACAGAGAGGCGGCAGACTCTGGCAGCGGCCCGGCCAGTGGAGGCAGGCCAGCGCCGGCGGCCTCCTGGCCAGCCGCGGATACCGTGGTTCCGGCCGCCAGCAACAGGCAGCCGGCCCAGAGCGCGCGGGCGCCGCGCGGTGCTGGCAGCGGCCGATAAGCGGCTACCTCGTTGCCGTCGCGATTCCCGGCATCTCCCTTCATAGTGCGCTCGATGGTGGTTTCGCTCCTGTGGTTGTTGCTCGACCTGCCCGAAGCGAGCTCCTTGAAGGACAAACGACGGATAGTGGCATCGATGAAGGAGCGGGTGATATCAAAGTACCGCGTGGCGGCGGCCGAAGTGGGCCGCAACGACGTGCAGCGCAGCTGTGAATTCGGCTGTGCCCTGGTCTCCAACTCCGCCAGCCATGGGGAGAGCGTGATGCAGCGGGTGAGCGAATATGTCGAGACGTCCTTCCCCGTCGCTATTCGCGCGGTCGAGCTGTACTCCGAACACCATGGGCCGTCGCGCGGCGACAGCTAGTGCTCCCCGAGCACCTCGGCAAGCGCCGGCTGCACATGACTGGGCGTCACTGCATCCTCCGGCGCCAAGATGGTGACCGCCCGCAGCTGGCGGTGAAAGCCCGCCACCACATCTCGATCGAATACCGTCTGGGTGGCAGCCGGGGCGCCCTCCACGTCGATGTCGACCTCGAAGGAGATCGACTCCGGAACGTCAATTACCACCTCGTGTGGGTCGATCGGCCGCCCGCCGCGAGACGACAACAACTCCGCCAGCTGCGCCTCCAGCGGCAGACGCGCAGCCGGGGCCTCGAGCGGCGCGTGCCGCAACTGGTCGTATGGCTCGGTGTGCACAACCCGTAGCAGGCGTCGCTCGAAGACGCGGGCTGCCAGCGCGCGGCTCGGGGGTGGCGCATCGGACAGCAGCCGCTGGAACCCGGCATCGTCCTGGTGGTACAGCTGCGCCGCCACGAGGGCGCCCTCCTCCATCGCTACGAGCACCGCCTTCTTTATCATGGAGGTGGCGGCGCGTACCGTCTTGTGCCAGTACACCGTGCGGTACATCAGGTAGCGGGCGAACAACGTGGCCTCGATGGCAGGCACCCCTTTGCGCGCCATCGTCAGTCGATCGCCACCTGGCCCCGATGCCAGCGTAAGGGCACCGAGGACGTAGTCGATGTCCTGGATGCCGTAGGGGACGCCACAGTGATAGGCGTCGCGATTGAGGTAGTCCAGCTTGTCGGGATCGAGCAACCCCGACAGCAGCCGGCGGAACAGTGGCAGTGACGGACTGTCGACGCCCGCGTTAGCGCCGGCGTCGACGACGCTGGCGACAAGCGCGGGGTCGACGCCCAGCCGCTCTCGAAAAAGGGCGCTCGGCTCGGGCGACCGCACCCAGTCGGCGGTGAGCTGCTCGTGGCGGCGAAGGCCCAGGTCCTTGAGAGAATGGGCGTAGGGGTAGTGACCAACGTCATGGATCAGGGCGGCGAACAGGAACGCCCGCGCCTCTTCCGGCTCCAGCTGCCACTCGGAAGTGCGCAGCAACTGGGTTAGCAGCAGGCGGGCTAGGTGGAACACCCCCAGACTGTGCGCGAAGCGGGAGTGGGTGGCGCCTGGGTATACTATATGCGCAGGCCCCAGCTGCATGATGCCGCGGAGCTCTTGAAACCCGGCCAGTTGGATGATGGCGCGAACGTCTTCGGACACCGCAATGTGCTGCCAGAGGGGGTCTCGAATCGCGTGGTGGTAGTCCTCCGACAGGTGCCGCAGGGTGCGCGAGCGAGGCGAGGGTGGCACGCGACATTGTAACACCGGGTCGGTTGCAGCTGGCGCGCGAGGTGAACCGTGTCGCGCTGTGGCGCCAGCTGCCATTCCTATCTGCCGCGTTGCTGGTGCTGGCCCTGGCCGGTTGCCAGCCCCGCGCCGACACCGCCCAGACGGAGGAGGCGGCCTCCCCAGGGGGCGCGTCCGCCTCCCCAGCAGGAACGGGCGCGGTCGCGTCGCCGGACGGGGACCCCGCCTCCAGCACCGCCGCTGTTGCCACCCTCGCGACCGGGCAGCAGGCAAGGACCAGGATTGCCGTGGAGCGCCCGAGCTCGTCGGAGCCGCCGCCAGGGGGTGCCGACCGGTCGCCGGACGCAGCGCTGGCGCCTGGGGCCGCGGGCAAGGCGCCGACGGAGCTCCACGCCAGCGCCGCCGCTCCGCTGATGCCCGAGGATTTCGCCATCGGCCCGCTCCAGGATGCGGTCGCCGGCCCCGCCCCTATCCGCGACGCTGTGGAGGTGATCGTTGGATTTCTTCGCGGTCTTGCCGACGGTCAGTTGGCGGTGGACCTGGTCGATCAGGAGGTGCTGGCTGACCTTCGCCGTTCGCTGGGACCCGAGTTGCAGCAAGGCCCGCTGCCGGTAGCAGCCCGCGTCGGTGCGATCGAGGAGGATGGCGACACCGCCTGGGCCCGGGTCCGGCTGTTCGGCACCGGCCGGGTGGACGGCGAGATCTATCTGGTACGACGCGCGAAGGACTGGCGGGTCACGGACGTACAGGTAGATCTGCGTGGCCTCGCGGTACCCTATGAAGCGGCGGGTGAGCCGTTCTTCCCCGCCTCGTATCGATGGTTGCTTATCAATTGATGCGCGCGTCCCGCCATTTGCCACCGCCGGTGACGCACGGCATGCCGCGCACGCTGGCGCTTGCGCTATCGCTCGTGTTGGGGCTCACCGCCGCCCCGGTAACCGCTCAGCCCGACGTAGTTGCCGAGATAGACCGCATTGCCACGGCGGCTGCGGAGCTTGCCGCCACCCAGGTAAAGGATGCCGACGCGGTAACGCTGCACCTGGCGCCGTTCCTTACCGACAGCGGCGACGACACCCCACTCGGCAACCGCATCCGCAGCGCCACCCACCTCCAGCTGCTGTCCACCTTCTCCGCCACCCGCATCGACCGCTCCGCCAGCGTTCCGGTCGAGAGCGGCTTTACCCTCTCCGCCGAGATCCAACCGTTCCGTCAGGTGGTGCGGGTGGTGGTAATGGTGCTGCGCGACCGGTCACTCCTCGACGGGCTGCGGATCGACCTGCAAATGAGCGCCGAGGTGCAGGAGCTGCTGCTGCCGGACGCCGTCGATCAGCCGGGTGACACCCGCCGGGAGATCGACAGCTACGAACCCGACGACATCCCTGGATTCGAAGTACCGCTCGATGTGGCAACCGATGCCGAGGTAGGCCGCAGCCTCACCCGGGGGGATCGCGATCGCTTCTCCTTCTACGTACCCGCCTCCACGGCAATTCGCATCTGGGTACAGGCGGATATGGACACGCAGCTGTTCCTGTTCCAGGAGGGCGATCGCTCGCCGTTGGCGGTAAACGACGACTGGGAGGAGCCTGGCGGCTCGCGGCTCGAGCTGCAATTGCTGGAGGGCTGGTACGTGGCGGAGGTAGTGGGCTACGACGACGCGGTATCTGGGCCCTACACGCTGCATCTGTCCGAGGTGGCGGCCACCGAGGAGTCTGCCCCGCAGCCGCAGGCACTCCCCGCGGCCATCCGAGCGGGGGAGCGCCAGCTGCGGGCAGTGGGCGGCGACACCCCGGATCGCGTCGAGCTCCGGGCGTCTACCCCGGGTTTCTACGCCCTGGATGCCAGGGCCGATGGTGTGGGGATTATGATGCAGGTGTCGCACCCGGAGGCCACCCGGCCGCTGCTGGACGCCAGCCTGGCGCTCGACGCCGAACGCCAGGTGGCAACGCTGTTCGTGGGGGCGCAGCCGTTGGTGGCAACCGTGGCGCAGCTGTCCCCCGACGGCGACCTGACCCGCTACGAGCTTGCCTTCGTCAAGATAAGCCCGAAGCGCGCGTTTGCCGACGGCGCCGCCGCCACACTGCGGCTGGCGGGAGGGGTGGCAAGTCAGACCCTGCGGCTGTTCGACGCCGACGAGTACGTGGCCGCGGCGGACGGCGCCTTTGGTGAGGTGTCGATGCGGGTGTTCTCACTCCCGGACATGCGCGAGATCGAAGGCGTGCCGCACCGGCAGTTCGACGATATGGCGACGCGTCAGCTCAGCCCGGGCGACTACCTCGTCGAGGTGGTGGGAGTGGAAGCTGGTGACACAGTCCGGGTTTGCTGGACGCGCTCTCGGAGCACAGTACAATGCATTAGATAGTGGGCACGGCTGTCGGTCGTATCGTCCAAGAGTTCGTGTTTCGGTCGCTTGTCGATCAGCGCATCCCCATCCAGGTCCACGGCCACCGCAAGGAGATGGAGGGAGTGCTGGCTAGCGTCGACGACACCAGCCTGGACCTGACCGTCTCACAGGGCGGAGCTTGGCGACGTCGAGACGGACGAGCCCATCCGTGCGTTCTTCCACTTCCAGAACAACTACCACACCTTCACAGCGACGGCGGCCAAGGTAGAGGGAGCGCTCCTGAGGCTGCACCGACCGGAGTCCATCTACCGGAACGTCAAGCGCAAGTACGAACGGGTGCCGGCTCCGGCTGCGATCAGCATCTCCTTTTCGCTCCTAGGCGAGGACGTTCAGCTCCACTTCCCGAAATCGGAGGCTGAGGCGGCGGTGAGCATCGAGCCGAGCGTCTCCGCCGAGCGCCGCGAGAGCTCCCACGATATCCCGACGCTCATCGCCGACTTTCGCGCCAAGGTGGGCGAGATGGTCAGCAGCAACAAGATCGTGATGCTGCGTGACAGGCCGGCTTCGACCTTGATGGAGAAGCTGCTGGTGCGGACGCGGAAGATCCTGTGGCTGCCGAGCACGGAGGAGGAGTTCCCCTTCTATTAGGTCCGTTCTCGGACGAGCGGATCATCGTCAAGCTCGATCTGCGCAAGATCACCGACGAGGGATCGGCTACGGGCGAGAGTCTGGCGGACAACATCCTGTTCCGCCGGGCCAGCGCCGACTCTTTCTCCGACCTGTATTGCCCGATGCTCTACCGCGAATACGTGGTGGGGTACATCCATCTCTCCAATCACCGCGATCGTCGAGAGAAGATCGGCGAAGACCTGGTCGAGTACACCTACGAGTTCGCGCGTGTGCTGTGTCACGCGCTACAGCTCAACGGCTACCTCAAGGCCGAGGGGCAGGAAGACGACCTCATCGAGAGCAGCGTCATCGACATGAGCGCGTCGGGTCTGCTGTTCACCTATTCGGGACCCAAGGTGGTAGAGGAGCTGCAGGCGGGGAGCGATATCGATCTGGTGCTGCAGACCGAGACGCGAGAGCTGGTGGTGGGATCGAAGGTTATGCGGCGCTTCGCCGCCGACGACAACTACTTCTTCGGCGTCGAGTTCGTCCGCGTCACCCGGACGATTTCGGGTACCTGTTCGAATATCTCTACGGCAAGCAGTTCTCGACCGAGTTCGCCGAGGTGGTCGAAGGTGGGATGCAGTCGGCGGAGATCGTTCCGCCGGAGTAGCTGGCGGGCGCGGCACGCGCCGCACTACGCCTATGCGCCCTCTGCTTCGTCCAGCAGTAGGTGGTGCATCTCCTCCGGTGAGACCTGCTGCTCGTGGGATAACGGCTGCTCGAGCTCAGCGGCATCCGACCGCATCTGTTCGGCCAGGGTAGCGTGCACGTCCGCCAGACTGGCCACCGACGCCTCGCCGGTTGCCATGCGACGCGCCAGCGCAGAGGTGGCGTGGCGGTTCTGGCTGAGAAAGCTGGCATATTCTTCGGTGAGCGAAGCCAGCTGGGACAGGTGTTCGGAGCGCGTGGTCACCTGACGGGCGTCGTCGAGGGACGCGTACAGCGACCTGATGCAGCGGTCGATGAAGCGGAGGTCCTCCACGAGGCAGTCCACATAGGGAGCGTCGTCTACATCGAGCTTCTCTGCCTGCTGGATGTGACGCAGCCGTAGCTCAAGGAAGAAGACGTCGTCGTCGTAGTTGATGCGGCGTGCCACTATCCTGATGGTCGGCTGCCAGTGCGGGTGCCATGAGCGGTTGACAGGAGTGCCGTTTCCCGTCACTGTTGAGGCACGCGCTGGCGTTCGCCGGCTGCAGCAATCGAATATCTGTGCGCCCTTACGAAACGACACTTATCTTCCGCCCCGACTCTGCTGCCGTGGAGCGCGGCAAGCAGGCGGTGGAAGCCAGCTTCGAGCGCTTCTCCGCCAAGGTTGTGCGGCAAGACGACATCGGCGAGCGCACCCTCGCCTACCCGATCCAGAAGCAGGATCGCGGCCACTACACGCTGTACGAAATAGAGAGCGATCCGCAGGTGATCGCCGAGATTCGCGGTGCGCTGGCCCTGCTGCCGGATGTAATGAAGTATTTCCTCGTCCGCAAGGAGCCAGCGTAGCGAAACGTGGCGGACATCAACCACGTTATCCTCGTCGGTCGGCTTACCCGCGACGCAGAGCTGCGCTACACCGGCGGTGGCTTCGCGGTGGCCAACATCTCCATCGCGATCAACCAGCGCCGCAAGCGCGATGAACAGTGGGTGGAAGAGGCCCATTTCTTCGATGCAGTGGTATGGGGCCGTACCGCCGAATCACTCGCCCCCTACCTCAAGAAGGGAAAGCAGATCGGCCTCGAGGGCGAGCTGCGGCAGAATCGCTGGGAGCAGGACGGCCAGAAGCGCAGTAAGGTGGAGATCTCCACGACCAACATCCAGCTGCTCGGAGGGCGCAGCGACGGCGGTGGCAGCTCAGAGTATGGGCCGCCATCCGAGAGCGACGGGCCTCCCCGCCTTCTTGAAGAGCCCCATCACCTCCTCGTCCGACTTGCCCACGATGAGCTCCTTGTTGATGTGCGAGAGCCAGATCGCAGCGCGCAAGCCCAGCCGCTCCGCGACGATTTGCGCATAGGTGGTTTCGTGGCCCTGTCCATTGGATTGAGTCCCGATGCGAACAACCACATCGCCGTTCGCCAGCACATGCAATGAGGCATGCTCTTCCTCATAGCCGGCCGTGTTCTCGAAGTACGCCGAGCATCCAATACCTCGAAGCTTGCCCTCGGTCTCGCTTGCAGCTCGGCGCAGTTCGAACTCTTCGGCGCAAGAAAGACGCATGACCTGCTCCAAATTCGACTCGAAGTCACCGGAATCGAACTCGAAGCCGAGCGCGGTGCGGTAGGGCATTGCAGAGGTTTTGACCAGGTTTCTGCGCCGCAGCTCCCAGGGTGACAGCCCAAGCTCTCGGGCCGCATGATCCATTGCGCGCTCCAAGGCAAAGTTGCACTCCGGCTTGCCCGCGCCGCGATAAGCATCGATAGGTACAGTATTGGTGAACACGCATTTCACCTCGAT
>CAJWOB010000073.1 GCA_913043885.1 uncultured Spirochaetaceae bacterium
GGCCGCCTGGCCACCGTGTGCCACGCGCTGGCCGCCACGCTCGAGGCCCAGGGCCAGCTCGAAGAAGCCATCAACGCGTACCAGACCGCCCTGCAGACCAGTCTCGAGGCACTGGCGCCGGCGGGCGGCGCGACCCCCGGTGCCGACGAGTCGTAGCTAGCGCCGCAGCGCCGCCGCTATATACTCCGCTCCGCCATGAAGATCACCGACGTCTCGGTCCGCAGCTTCGTCTGGGACAAGCCGAAGCCTATCTACAACGGCAAGTACACCTACCGAAGCAATGTGTTCAACCTGATCCAGGTCGACAGCGACGACGGCATTCGTGGCTACGGCTGGGGCGGCGGCACCGCCGCAATGCGCCCGGGCGGCATGCACCAGGCGCTGGTGGACCACTTCAAGCAGGCCCTCATCGGCGAAGACCCGTTCGACTACCGCCGTCACTGGGATGCCATGTGGGAACCGAAGATCGTCGGCCGGCGCGGCATGACCACCCACGTGCTCGGAGCGATCGACATCGCCCTCTGGGACCTGATGGGCAAGGCGGTGGGCAAGCCGGTGCACAAGCTGCTCGGCGGCTACCGCGATCGCATTCCCGCCTACATCGCCGGCGGCTACTACGAAGAGGGCAAGGGGCTGAAGGAGCTGGCCGCAGAGATGGAGGAGAATCTCCAGCTGGGAGCCAAGGCGGTGAAGATGAAGGTAGGCGCGGTGCCGATCAACGAGGACGTCGAACGGGTGCGGGTGGTCCGCGACGCCATCGGCCCGGACATCAAGCTACTGGTAGATGCCAACAACGCCTACGCCGCCTACCAGGCGGTGGAGCTGGCGCGGAAGATGGAACCCTACGATGTGTTCTGGTTCGAAGAGCCGGTGGCCCCCGACGACTACCGCGGCCATGCCCGCGTCGCGGCGGCGTCGACGATTCCGGTCGCGACCGGGGAGAACGAGTACACCCGCTACGGCTTTCGCGACCTCATCGCGCAGGACGGCGCTGCCATCCTGAATCCCGATGCACAGATCCTGGGCGGCATTACCGAGTTCATGCACGTCGCATCGCTGGCGGCCGCCCACGACCTGCACATAGCCCCCCACGGCGCGCAGGAGATCCACGTGCATCTGGTGAGCGCGATCTCGAATGGGCTCATCCTCGAGTACTACCGCGAGACCGTGGACCCGCTGCGGGGCCAGCAGTTCACCGACAAGTTGGAGCTCGATAGCGACGGGATGGTGGGGGTGCCGGATCGACCCGGCCTCGGCTTCGAACCCAACTTCGACCTATTGGAACGCTACGAGGTCGGCCCCGGCTCGTCCGCGTAGCGTTAGCGGCGCTGTCCGCGCCGGCCGCGTTGGCCGCGCCCGCTCAGCAGCGGACGCCGGCACCGCGAGCTCTCCAGCAGTCCCACGAAACGCGCGGTGCCGGGCACGCTCTTGAGGGTGAGCTTGATGACCTCGGTCATCGGCACCGCCAGGAGGATTCCCGGCGGGCCCCACAACCAGCCCCAGAACAGCAGCGACACGAATACCACCAGCAGCGACAGGTTCAGCGTATCGCCTACCAGCGCCGGCTCGGCGACTGCACCGGTGGCGAATTGGATGCCCAGCAGCACCAGCAGGATCCACACGGCATAGCCAACGTCGCCGAACTGGGCCAGTGAGAACAGGAACACCACCAGCACCGCAATCAGCGATCCGATGCTGGGGATGAAGTTGAGGATGAATGTGAGCAACCCCCACACGAACGGGAACGACACCCCGAACAGCCAGGCCACCACCCCACTGGCCGTCCCGATGATGGCGCTGATGAGCGTCTTGATGCCGATGTAGCGGCGCAGGCTGGTATCGATGTCGCGGATGATCTCCAGGCTGTTGAGCCGCCCCTGCGATTCGCCAACGGCGGCGGGGGCCAGCACGCGGGTGATCTTGCGCGGCAGGTGGCGCTTGCTGGCCAGAAACAGAACGGCAAACACGTAGATAACGGCGAATCCAGCGGCGATGGACAACGTCGACCGCGCGGTACCGAGAATCATCCCCGGAATCGGCAGGTCGCTGAGCTGCTTGAATAGGTCCAGCTCCAGCTGCGCCCCGATGACCGTTTGGAGCCAGTCGTTGGCAGTGGTTACCATAGAGAGGAAGCTCTCCTGGTAAGCGGGGAATCCACGGGCCAGACCCACCAGATTGGTGAGCGCCAGGATGCCGACGCCTACCAGCACGGCGAGGAACACCAGCGCCGTGATTGCGGTGGCAAGCCAGTTGGGGACGAAGCGGCGCAGCGCGACCGCCACCGGATCCATCACATAGGTGAGCAGGAAGGCGAGCAGCAGCGGAATGATGACGCTCTGGGCGAGCTTCAACACCAGGCCGACGGAGATCACGAGAAGCACGGTGACCAGGAGCCTGAGCCGACGGTCCATGCCGAGGCTCATCATGCCACAACGAATGGAGGGCTAACGAGGACATGTATCACACCGGTATGGGTGGCTCCAGCTTCCGCATGCTGTGGCGCCAGGAAGAGGACGCCCGCCCGAAGGTAACGCGCCAGCTGCTCGGCCGAGTGCTCGCCTACGCCAAGCCCTACGTCGGCGGCATCGTCGTGCTACTGGTGGCGATCCTGACCACCACCGGCCTCGGCCTGGTGACGCCTCTGCTATTCCGCGATCTGATCGACCGTACGCTGCCCCAGGGCGACATCGGACGCCTCAACCTGCTCGCCCTGGCGCTGGTGCTCATACCGATCGTCAACGGCGGCATTCGCGTGCTGCAGCGGCTGGTGAACACCACGATCGGGTCCGGGGTGATCTTCGATCTGCGCCGCGCCACGTACGGCCACCTGCAGCGCATGTCGCTGCGGTTCTTCACCCACAACAAGACCGGCGAGCTGATGAGCCGGCTGAACAACGATGTCACGGGCGCCCAAACCGCCATCAGCAACACCATCGTCGACATCATCTCCAACCTGGTCACCGTGGCGGCCACGCTCGGGGTGATGTTCGCCCTGGAGTGGAGGCTCACCCTGATGGGGCTGGGGGTGATGCCGCTGTTCGTGCTGACCGCCCGCCTCCTCGGTCGCCGGTTACGGGCCATCGCCCGCGAGCAGATGGAGGAGAACGCGCGTATGAACGCGCTGATGAACGAGACGCTGAGTATCAGCGGCGGGCTGCTGGTGAAGCTGTTTGGCAGGATCCGCACCGAGGTAGAGCGGTTTGCCGAGCGCGCACAGAAGGTGCGTGGCGTCAGCATCAAGCAGTCGGTCATCGGCAGCCAGTTCTTCGTCCTCCTCGGGCTGGTCGGCGCGGTGGGCACTGCGCTGGTGTACCTGGCTGGTGGCCATCTGGTGATCGACGGAGTGTTCAGCATCGGCACGATTGTGGCGTTCAGCGCCTATCTCACTCAGCTCTACGGACCGCTACAGTCGCTCACCAGTGCGCCGGTCGAGTTCGCGCAGTCGATGGTGAGCTTCGAGCGCGTCTTCGAGGTGCTCGATCTCCCGGTCGAGATCGACGACGCCGCGGACGCCACGGTCCTGAGCGGTGCCCAGGGGGGCCTGGAGTTTCGGGGAGTGTCATTCGACTATCGCGAGCCGGGGTTGCAGCTGAGTGAGGTCAAGCGCTTCGGGCGGCGCGCCGAGGTCACCACCGTGTTCTCGGACCCGGTGGCGGGGCCCGGCCGGCCGCGGCCAGGTGAGGCCGGGCACCCGAACGGCGGCAGCGAGGTGCGCCAGTCGGCGATGCGTGGCCCGCAGAGTCAGGCCCGCGACTTGGCGCTCGTAGATATCTCGTTTACCGCGGAGGCCGGGACGCTGGTGGCATTGGTGGGGCCGAGTGGCGCCGGGAAGACCACCGTCAGCTACTTGGTACCGCGGCTGTACGACCCCAGTGCCGGAGCCGTCCTCGTCGACGGCCACGACCTGCGCAGCGTGACCCTGGAATCGCTCACCGAGCAGGTGGGCATGGTCACCCAGGAGACTTACCTGTTTCACGACACCGTCCGCACCAACTTGCTCTACGCCAAGCTGGACGCCACCACCGCCGAGATAGAGGAGGCGTGCCGGGCGGCAAATATCCACGATTTCATCAGCGAGCTGCCCGACGGCTACGACACCGTGGTCGGCGAGCGCGGCTACCGGCTCAGCGGCGGCGAGAAGCAGCGCCTGGCGCTGGCGCGGGTTATCCTCAAGGATCCGCGTATCCTGGTGCTCGATGAGGCAACCAGCCACCTCGATTCCGAGTCCGAACGCCTCATTCAGGAGGCACTCGGCCGGGTGATGGCGGGGCGTACCAGCATTGCCATAGCCCATCGGCTGAGCACTGTGCAGGCGGCGGATCAGATCCTGGTGATGGACCGTGGACGTATCGTAGAGCGGGGACGGCACGAGGAGCTGCTGGAAAGGGACGGCCTGTACCGGCGCTTCCATCGTACCCAGTTCGAAGGCCCGCGCGACGCGGCGCGCATCGAAGGCGGCCTCGCGGAGTGAGTGGCTCAGCCGCCACGGCTAAGGCCACTGCGGCCCAGGCCACAGCACGCCGGAAGGACCACCACCTCGACATCTGTCTGGATCCGGAGCGCTACCGGGTACAGTCGACGATCACCACCGGTTTCGAACAGCTTCGCTTCGTTCACGAGGCGCTGCCCGAGCTCGATGGCGGCGCCGTCGATAGCAGCCAAGCATTCCTCGGCGACCGGCTGGCGTTGCCGATGCTGATCAGCTGCATGACCGGCGGCAGCGGCCGCGGTCGCACCGCCAACCGCCTGCTGGCCGCCGCCGCCCAGCAGGCGGGCATCGCCGTGGGCCTGGGGTCGATGCGGCCGCTGGTGGAAGATGACCAGCTTCTCGACCATTTCCATGTCAAACCGCTGGCACCCGATGTACCGGTGTTGGCCAACATCGGCGCCGCGGAGGTGCGTCGCCTCGCCGCGCACGACCTGGTGGAGCTTACCCGTCGGCTCGAGGCGCAGGCGCTGGTGGTACACCTGAACCCGGGCCAGGAGCTGTTCCAGCCGGAGGGCGACCACGACTTTCGCGGGCAGCTGGATGCCATCCAGCGCCTGGTGGAGGAGGCGGCGCAGGGAGAGGCCCTCCCGGTGGTGGTAAAAGAGACCGGCTTCGGGATACGACCACGCCGTGCTCGCCAGCTGCTGGCCTCAGGGGTCGCCTACGTCGATGTGGCCGGCGCCGGCGGCACCAACTGGGTGTTGGTGGAGGGCTACCGTTTGCCGCAGGCAGCGGCGGCAGCGGCGGCAGCGATGGCCGACTGGGGTCTGCCCACCGCGGTCGCCGTGGCGGCACTGCGCGACTGCGGCGACCGGGTAATCGCGTCTGGCGGCATCCGTGACGGTGTGACGGTGGCCAAGGCGGTAGCCCTCGGTGCGCGGTTGGGTGCGTTGGCACTGCCCTTTATCCGCGATGTCGTGGAGGGCGGCGTAGACGAGGTGTTGGAGCAGGTGGAGACACTGGCGACCGCGTTTCGGGCCACCATGGCGCTGGTGGGCGCCGCGGATGTCGCCGCGCTGCGCCGCTGCCCGCTGCTGCGCACCGCCGAGTTCGATCGCCAGGTGAGCCAGCTGGCCGACCTGGACGGAGGTTGAAGTGGCAGAGCTGAGCCTGCGGTATGGAGCCAACCCGCATCAGAATGATGCCAGTATCAGCAGTGACGGACCGCTGCCATTTGAAGTGGCTTCCGGCAGTCCCGGGTACATCAACTTCCTGGACGCGCTGAACAGCTGGCAGCTGGTACGCGAGCTTGCCGAGGCCACCGGGCTGCCGGCGGCGACCTCGTTCAAGCACGTCAGCCCGGCCGGCGCTGCGGTGGGACTACCGCTGAGCGCAGAGGAACGCGAGGTGTTCCGGGTCGCTGCCGGCGACCTGACGCCGCTGGCCAGCGCCTATGCCCGCGCGCGCGGCGCCGACCGGATGAGCGCCTTCGGCGACTGGATCGCGGTCAGCGAGCGGCTCGACTTGGCAACTGCGCTCCTGATCAGGCCGGAGGTATCCGATGGCATCACTGCCCCGGGCGCCGACACTGATGCGCTCGAGGTGCTGCGCGGCAAGCAGGGCGGCTCCTACAAGGTGGTGCTGGTGGACCCCTCGTACCGGCCGCCGTCGCTGGAACGGCGCGAGGTGTTCGGACTGACGCTGCAGCAGCGCCGCAACGACACGCCGATCGACGACAGCCACCTCAGTGAGGTGCCGACCCGCGCCACCGAGATCGGGGAGGCGGCACGGCGCGACCTGCTGTTGGCGATGATCGTGCTGAAGTACACGCAGTCCAACTCGGTTGCCATCGCCCATGGTGGCCAGACGCTTGGCATCGGCTGCGGCCAGCAGTCGCGGATCCACTGCGTCCAGCTGGCGGTGGAGAAGGCGACGGCATGGGCGCTCCGCTTTCACCCCCGGGTCCGGGGGGTGCACTTCCGCCGTGGCGTGAAGCGCCACGACAGGGACACGTGGGTGATGCAGTTCGTCGGCGGCGTGCGGCGAACCGACGATGGCTGGCTACGGGGCCTGGTGGAGGAGATGCCGGCTCCCCTCGACCAGCAGGAGCGCGCCGCCTGCCTGTCACGGGTAGGGGGCGCGGCGATGGCCAGTGACGGCTTCTTCCCCCACCGCGACAGCATCGATCTCGCGGCAGGGATGGGCGTGCGCTACGTGGCGCAGCCCGGCGGCTCCATACGTGACGAGGGGGTGGTGGCAGGTTGCGACCAGCACGGCGTAGCCATGGCGATGACCGGGCTGCGGCTGTTCCACCACTGAGCGCCCCGCCTGTGGCCAACCCTCGCCCCACCGTGCCCGCCCTCGACGCGATTCTGGGCCAGCGTTTCGACGTGCTGGACGACGGTTTCGTGCGTGCCGTGGACTACATGGGCTCCGACGATGCCATCGTGCAGGCCGCCCGGGTCTCCTACGGCGCCGGCACCAAGAAGGTGAGCGAGGACCGCACCCTGATCCGCTATCTGCTGCGCCACCGGCACACAACGCCTTTCGAGATGTGCGAGCTGAAGTTGCACGTGCGGGTGCCCATGGACACCTGGCGACAGTGGATCCGCCACCGGACCGCCAACGTCAACGAGTACTCCACCCGCTACTCGGTGGCGATCGATGCCGCCAGCCGTACGGCGCCGCACGCGTGGCGCCTCCAGGACGCCGGCAATCGGCAGGGCAGCGAGGGGTCGTTGGACGCCGTGGCTGGCGCCGCGCTGAGCGCCCGGGAGAGTGCGTTTCTGGAGGAGGCGCGCGCCGTGTACCAGGAGCGGCTCGACGCCGGGGTGGCGCGTGAGCAGGCCCGCAAGGATCTGCCCCTCTCCACCTACACCGAGGCCTACTGGAAGATCGACCTCCACAACCTGCTCCACTTCCTGGCGCTGCGTGCCGACGCACACGCCCAGGAGGAGATACGGGCCTACGCAGCCACCATCGGCGAGAAGATCGTCAGCGCCTGGGTGCCGCATACCTGGGAGGCGTTCGCCGACTACCGGGTCGGGGGGCTGACCTTGACGCGGCTCGAGGCCGCAATCGCCGGGCACCTGACGCGGGGTGACGAGAGCGCCGCGCGCGCGGTGGCGGAAGAGGCGGGGTGGTTGCGCCAGGCCAGGAGCGGTGGGCTGCGCCGCAGCCGCGAGCGTAGCGAGGCGGTGGAGAAGCTCGGCGAACTAGGCCACCGGGTCCGGTGGTTGGAGGAGAGGAGCTAGCTGTGGAGTGGGTGATCATTCCGATACTGGCGCTACTGATTCCGATCTCGGCGATCGTGCTCAACTCGGAGGTCGGCAAGGCGCTGGTGCAACGGGTGGTGCAGCTGGAACACGAAATGACCGAGCTGCGCGAGCAGAATGCGTTCCTGCGCCAGCTCCGCGACGAGGCCAGCGATGAGTAGGCGTGGCCGGCTGACGCTCCTGGCGGCGTTGCTGGCAGCCGCGGTTTCCCCGTCGCTGGCGGCGGTCGAGGAAATCGCGCTGTTCCCGCAGGTGATCCACCCGGCGACCGCAGAGAACCGCAAGACCATCGATCTCCTCCTCGCGCAGGCGGCCAAACACCTCTCCAGTCGCTACGAGACGTTCGTAAGGGCCGCCGCCCGGGACAGCGCAGTCGGTTCTGGCGGCGCCGCTGCCGCGGAGTTCAGCGTTGCGGTAACGGCGGTATTCAACGAGGAGCCCAGCCAGAGCGCGGTGACCTTTGTCATGACCCGCGTCAGTGACGGCACCGAGAGCGAGAGCGGGGCCGTCCTGGAACCTACCTCACTTGAGTAGGCAGATCGGCTTGCGGGCCAGGTATTCCAGCAGTGGACCTCGTTTCACGATTACTTGCAGGCGCGGATGGGTACGCCGCCCCAGCTGGTGGCCGAGCTTCACGTCGACGCGCTGAGCAGTGCGCTGATCCCCGGATTCCCCGCCCAGCTGTATCCACAGGGTGCGGCCACACTTCCCGACGGAGACCTCCTCGTCGGGTTTGGGATGGTGGGGGCGCGCTTCGATGGAACGTTCCGCATCGTCGATCGACCCCGTCGATCGTTGTTTCAGGAGGGCAACTACACCTACGCCGGAGGGGTGGCGGCAACGCCGAGCGGCACTATCTTCTACAAAGCCGGGCGGTAGCCGCGACATCTTTCGCGTTATCGAAGGCGCACCGCGCCCCCAGCGCTGGAACGCCGGCCGCGATAGGCACGGCCCCATCGTCGCGCTCGGCGATGGCAGCCTGGTCATCACCGACGTCACCAATCGCAGCTCGATGCGACTGCAGGGACGCAAGCGCTACGAATTCGAAATCTACACCAGTGAGTGGAGCTACGTGGCGGGCATGGCGGTGGGGCCTGAAGGCAACCTGTGGGTGTACGACTCATTCGAGAAGCGGCTGCGCATCCACTCCCCGGATGGCACGCTTATCGACTCGGTGGCGCCGATCATCGATCCGTCGAGCCCGGTGAGTGCCAGCTCGCTGGCGGTGTTCGACAACGGCGCCTTCGTCATCGGCGCCAACAACGTGCTGCTCGGTTTTCGCCGCGACGGCACCCCACTGTGGCGGCTGGAAGAGGTCGAAGGCGCTTCAGGGTTCGCGGAACAGGTGCCGCTCGTCTACCACCTGGCCGTTGATCCCGGTCACGGCATCATCTACGTCGTCGATGGCCTCGGCCGCCGCATCTGGAAGCTGGTGGACTGGCCCACGGCGGGC
>CAJWOB010000074.1 GCA_913043885.1 uncultured Spirochaetaceae bacterium
ATAGATCGGTCATGCACTCACTCTCCGCGAGGCGCCCGTGGTCTCGAGCACCTCGACTAGTTGATCTCACGCGGCCGGAGGCGCCAGCGCGGCAACGTCCACGCTGGCTGCGTGCAGCGGCACCACGTCGGTACTATCACGCAGCAACTTGTAGCCACCACCGGTGACCTTGAGGAAGGTATACTCCCTCGCCGCACCGCGCCGCATGCCACCGCCTGTTGCGGCGATGCCAACGCTACCGCCGCCGCCGGATCGAGATCGCAGCCCTCGACGGTGCGGAACAGGCCGGCGGCCTCCTCTGCCTCGCGATTGGTAACCGAGTACATAGTACCTGAGTTGGCGCGTAGCGCGTCGAACAAGCTGCCAGCGATGGCGTACGGCGGATGACGGTTGCTGAGCACGTGCGCCTTGATGGTGTCGATCTGGGCAGACCGGTGATGCTGCAATCTGGGATGAACGCGCGCTCGGGTAGATGGCGCTGAGCAACGCCGGCCCGTGGCTCTGGGCGTCGCCGCCCTCGTCGAAGCAGTGCAGTCGGTGGGAATCTGGCCCCTCGTCCCGCAGCTTCTAGCAGGCGAAGCAGAGCAAGGTTAGTGCCTCCCGCCGCTGCCCGTCCCTTGCGCCAGCCGCTAAATATCTGAACGATCGGTTCAGTATGACCAGCGGGCGTGCGGCGGCCCTCATCGAGGTCGGCGAGGCTCCCGGCCGCTTCCACACCTACTCCCCAACAAGGAGGCGTTCTACGCCCGCGTACTCGAGCATACGGAGCTCGTCGCCATTCAGCAGACCAAGCGTATGATCGCCTGCGTGCGGTCTCCTCTCAACCAGCTCAAGGCGCTGTACCGTTTCATCGCCTTCGCACTGCGCCGCAGCCCCCTCTTGCGTTACCGATTCCCGGGCACGGCACTCCGCCAGCACCCCGATGCGCTACTCAACCAGATCGGCGAGCTGATCGACAGCATCCTGTCGGCAGGAACGCGTCCGCGGCGGCGTGCCCAGAGCCGTGATCGCCGATTGTCGATCGAAGACATGGACGACGAGTGACGCCCGAGCAACCCGCGGTGCGCACCGGCACGGTCGGCATCGTCGGCCGGCCATCGGTGGGCAAGTCGTCGCTGGTGAACGCGATGTGCGGCGGGCACGTGGCAATCGTCTCTGCGGTTCCCCAGACCACCCGCAGTCGGGTGCGGGGCATCGTCCATGCGTCAGGCGGTCAACTCGTGCTGCTCGACACCCCAGGCCTGCACCGCAGCGAGCGAAAGATGAATCTGGTACTGCGCGAGCGGGCCGTCGGTGTGCTCGACGAGGTGGACGTCCTGCTTGCGGTCTATGACGTATCGCGGCCGTTCGGCGAGGAAGACCGACGGGCCACCGATGTGGCCGCGGCGTTCCAGGGCCCGTGCGTACGTGCGCTCAACAAGTGCGACCTCTGCAGCGACGCGGAGATCGCGGCATGGCTGGCGGACGCTTCGCTTCCAGCGGAAGCGCAGGTGCCCACCGCGGGTGTGTCGGCGGTGCGCGGCGACGGCATCGATCAGCTCATCGACGTGTTGCTCGCGCATAGCCCCGAGGGCCCTCGCCTCTACCCCGAGGACATGTACACCGACCAGACGCCGGAGTTTCGGGTTGCCGAGGTCATCCGAGAGCAGGCGTTTGCGCGCTGCACCCAAGAGGTCCCCCACGCCCTCTACGTCGAGGTGGTAGACCTCGAGAACAGGTCGCAGGCCAAGGCCGGCGATCTGCTGTGGGTGCGTGCCACCATCTGGGTGGAGCGCGAATCGCAGGTGGCAATCGTGGTCGGACGCGGCGGCAGCGGCATCGGCGCCATTAGGCAGCATGCCACCGTCGCGCTGGAGCAGGTGTTCGGCCGCGACGTACGGATCGAGCTGCGGGTAAAGGTCAAGAAGAACTGGCGCCAGCGCGACGCGATCCTGCGCCGCATCAGCGTCCCTACCGGGTAACCGCCGCCGCCTTGTTCGCCGAGAGGCCGGCGAGCTCCTCGATCGCCACCGCGCGTATCCCGCCGAGCAGCTCCGCGACCGCAGCCGCGGTACGCTCGCCCTTCGCGACCAGCACAGCGGCGCGCGGCGCGCGGGAGCCGTAGACCGCTACGAAGTTGCGGACCGCCGATGGCGACGCGAAGGCGACCGCATCGATAGACGCCAACTCGACGCGCACCAGCCGCTCCGGCGGCGGAAGGCGCGTATGGTAGGCGACAACCGCGTCCACCTCGCAGCCAGCAGCGCTCAGCATCTTGGCAAAGCTATCGGCGGCAAGATCCGAGTGCGGGTGGAGCACCCGCGGGGGCGAATGGTTGGCGCCTCGACCGATTGCGTCGAGCAACACCCGCCCCAAGTCCGCGGCCGATTCGTTCGGCGCCACGACATCCGCGCTCAGGCCGTGGGCCCGAAGCGACGACGCGGTCAGCGGCCCCACCGCCGCCAGGCCGACGCCGGCGAACGACCGTCCGTCTCCCCCGTGCTGCCGTACCGCCATCAGCAGGGCCTCCACCGCAGCGGCGCTGGTAAACGCCACCCAGTCGTAGTCGGCGGCGCCGGCGGCAATCCGGACGGCACGGTCTACGAGCGGCTGCGGGTCGTCAGGCGGCAGCGTCTCGACGAGCGGGGTGTGCACCACCTCACCGTAGGGCAGATAGGGCTCGACGCTCCGGCCGGTAACCAGGATCCGCGGAACTCGTGCCGACCATGGCGGCGAGGCAAGAGGCTCGGCGCCCACCCCGACCACCGCCAGCACCGGTCCTGTCGGCAGGGTCGTGTTCCCGCCTGCCACCTCGGCAACCGTGGTGTGCAGAAGCCGTTGGTCGGGGAGGCTCACCTGCGCCACGGCGGTGAGCGGCGTGTCGGGTGGCCAGCCAGTGGCCAGCAGCTCGTTGCATAGATCGCGACTGCGCCCGCCGCCCATGTAGAGGCACAGCGTGTCGGCCACCGGCAGACCGCTGGCGCCGCTGGCCAGGGGGGCGTGACCGGTGGCGAACGCGATGGTGCGCCCGCTGGCGCGGCGGGTAAGGGGCAGCTCTGCGTAGGCGGCGGCCGCCGTCGCAGCGGTCACCCCCGGCACGATGCGGTAGGGAATCGCCAGATCGCGCAGCAGGGCCAACTCCTCGGTGATGCGGGCGAACAACATCGGGTCGCCGCCCTTCAGTCGCGCCACCGACAGGCCTCGGTCGGCCAGCGCTGCATAGAGCTCCCGCAGCCGAGCCAAGCGTTTGCCGGGCTCGGTATCGCGCAAGGAGTACCGCTCACTGGGGCCGAGGTTGGCCAGGAGGCGGCGATCGACCAGGTCGTCGTGGATGACAGCGGCGGCGCGCCTGGCGGCCTCCCAGCCATGAACGGTGATGAGACCAGGATCGCCGGGGCCGGCCCCGATAATGGTGACCGTGCCTCGCTCCGCGCCGCGACCGGTTGCGGCCCTATATGTCGAATCTGATGGCACTCTCGGCTTGCCGCTTCGCGCTCACCAGGTCGGCGAGCGTGACGCTCAGGATGTCCGCCACCGCACTCTGCAGCCCTTCCAGCTGGGCGCGCAGCACCTGGTCCGCCCACTCGCCGCTCGCCAGGCTGAGCTCTCCGTCCAGGGAGGTCAGCACCTCCAGCACCCTGATCGCGGCTGGCTCCCGAGCCAGCGTGTACCCACCCCGGCTACCTCGAAAGCTCTCGACCAGCCCCGCCCGCTTGAGGCTGACCAGCAGCTGCTCGAGGAACTGGTGCGGTATGTGCTGACCGCTGGCAATGTCGCGGATCTGGCGAGGCCCGGCGCCGGCGTGCAGCGCCAGATCGTAGGCGGCCTGCAGACCGTAGCGCGCCTTGGCTGAGAGACCGAGCATAGCCGGGGCTGTTACGCCGCCCCTGACAGGGACAGCCCGCGCGCTGCCTGGCCGTGTCCCGTCGCGCCGGTGGCAATCACGCCACAGCCGAGGCACACCTCGTCTTCGTAGAGGACCGCGTACTGCCCGGGGGCCACGCCCGGCTCCGGCTCATCCAGCACTACGGTCATCTGATCCGCTCCGGTCTCGCCATTCTCCCCTGCCGCGAGGCGGCCGGGCAGCAGTGCCTCCCCGTGGCGAATGCGGACGGAGAGCGCTTGGCCGCTCGGCCGCTGCCGCCAGACCACTCTCCCCAGCGGCAGCCGATCGGTTGCCGTCACGTCGCGATCGTGGGACACCCAGACCGTGTTGTCGGCAACCTCCTTCGCTACCACGTACCATGGCCCACTCCCCAGCCCGAGCCCCTGGCGCTGACCGATGGTGTGGAACCAGTGGCCGCGATGGGTGCCAACCCGGACGCCGCTACTCCAGTCGCGAATGGGCCCCTCCTGCTCGCCGAGGTGTGCGGCGACAAAGGCTCGATAGGGGACGTTGCCGAGGAAGCAAATACCCTGACTGTCGGGTCGACCGGCACTCGGCAGGTCGAGGGCCGCTGCCTCGTCGCGCACCGCGGACTTGGGCTCGTCGCCAAGGGGGAACCACACACGGGCCAACTGACTCGGGGTAATCGCCGCCAGGAAGTAGGTCTGATCCTTCACCGGGTCACGACCGCGGAGCAGCTGCCAGCGACCCGCCGCGCCACGAAGATCCCCGGCGGGACCGCGTCGACGGCGCGCGTAGTGACCGGTGACGATGCAATCGTAGTCGCCTCCCCAGCGGTCGGCGAAAGCGCCGAGCTTGATGTAGCGGTTGCAGCGGAGATCTGGGCTTGGTGTGTGCCCGCGGCGCAGCTCTGCCAGTGTGTGCGCCACCACCTCGCGGTGGTACTCCTGCTGCAGCGGCACCACCTCCAGCGGCACGCCGTAGCGGGCACAGGCGGCCCGGGCGAAGGCGAGGTCCTCCTCCCACGGGCAGTTGCCCAGGAAGCGGAGCTCCTCCTCCAGCCAGATCTTGAGGTAGAAGGCAGTGACCCGGTGGCCGGCCCGGCAGGCCCGCGCCAGCGCTACCGAGCTGTCCACGCCACCGGACAGGAGCGCGGCAACTCTCATGCTCGACGTGGGCGCCCGAGCGGCGCCACCCGGCTAGGCGCCCGCCACCGCCTTGGGAACGGTGTCCTCCGGCTTGACGCCGTACCACACCCCCTCGAGCTTGCCCTTTTCGTCCACGAGGAAAGAGGAGCGGTTGATACCCATGTAGGTGCGACCGTAGTTCTTCTTCTCCACCCACACGCCGTATGCCTCGGCCATCGTCTTCTCGGTGTCGCACAGCAGTGGGAAGCCAAGGGTGAACTTCTCATCGAACTTGCCCTGGGCATCCGCACCGTCCGGGCTCACCCCGACGACGTCCATGTCCAGGCCGGCGAGCTCACTCTTGGCGTCGCGCACCGCGCAGCTCTGGCGGGTGCATCCCGGCGTATCCGCCTTCGGATAGAAGTAGATCAGCAGCTTGCGGCCGGCGTACGCCTCCAGCGAATGGGAGGCTCCCGACTGATCGGACAGCGAGAATGCGGGCGCAGAATCCCCTACCTTCAGTTTCATACCTATTCCCCTGGCTGCGTGGAGTGCGTCACCGCCCCGTCCTCGGCGACGATGACGTCGGTGGCGACGTCGACGACTATACCGCACTCGACGACGCCGGGGATAGCACATAGGTCCCGCTCGAGCGCGACCGCGTCGATCGGCTCAGTGGTTCGTATGTCGAGCAGCAGATTGCCGTGATCGGTTACCACCGGCCCCGACTTGCGCTCGGCAGCGCGCAGCGTCACATCGAACCCCAGCGACTCCAGCTTGGCGCTGACGGTGAGGCGCGCCGCCGGTACCACTTCGAGTGGGATCGGCGCCCGCTCCCCTACCCGGGCCACCCGCTTGGATCCGTCGGCGATGATCACCACCCTCTCGGCGGCGGAGAACACGATCTTCTCGCCCAGAAGCGCGCCGCCGCCACCCTTGACCAGCTCCCAGCCGGGCCCGATCTCGTCCGCACCGTCGATGGCGATGTCCAGCGCACCATCTATGTCGGCGTCGTTCAGCTGGCGCAGCGGCAGGCGCCACTCCCGCGCCAGTAGCTCCGTGCCGAAGCTGGTGGCGACAAACCTCGCCCCGCTGAGGCCCCCCTCCGCCATGCGCTCGCCCAGGCCGGCAATCAGGTAGCCGGCCGTGCTGCCGGTACCGAGGCCCACCTTCATACCGTCCTCGACCAGCGCCGCGGCCGCCTGAGCCGCCGCTCGCTTGTCCGACTCGCTACTCATCCGGATCGCATCCTATTACCACTCACGCCTGGCCTGCGGCGGCGCGGGTCAGCAGCGGTGCCAGCTTCTCCACGCCCGCCAACAGCATGAACTCCGCCAACCGCGGCCCGCGCTCCTTGCCGATGAGCACCTGATAGGTGGTGGCGAACAGCTGCTTCGGTTCGATCCCGAGCCGCTCGGCAATCGCGTAGATCTCGGCGGACAGCGCCTTGCTGGGGTCGTCCGCCAGCGTGCCCTCCTCCGCCTTGCCAACCGCCTCGCACAGCTGCGCCATCGCCTGCCGCTCGGCGTCGTTCAGCGGCGGCGGGTCGGCCTCCACCGGCTGTAGCCGGAACCGCATCTCCTCCGGTGCATGGCCGCTCACCCACTCCCACGCACAGCGAGCACGGCGCCTGAGCCGCGTGTCGTCCGACGCGCCGAGCGATGCCAGGGTCTGCTCGATGTCGCCGCCACGCACCTGCAGGAGATTGCAGAGGTGGCGGAAGGTCACCTGCCGAGGTGCCGTGGAGGGCGGGTCGCCCAGTTGCGACAGCTCGTAGATCCGCCGCTCGCGGGCCGCCTTCTTCTCGCCCATCTCCTCGAGGCCGAAATAGGTGCGCTCGCTGCGATCGTAGTCCTCGTAGAGCTTGAGCACATCGGTGTCGAAGGAAACCACGAACTCCGCGTTGGGCCTGGTGCTGGCAAACTGGTAGCGGAGCACTTCCGGCTGGTAGATCGTCAACATCTTCTCGATCGTCACCACCTCCCCCGACGAGGAGGAGATACGGCCGCGGCCACCCTTGATGCCGATATCGCCGTATAGCAGGGAAACCGGCGGAGCGGAGCCGTACACCTGTTCGGCAATGGCTACCCCGGTGTCGTAGGAGCCACCGGCGGTCAGGTGGTCCTTGCCGGCCGGCTCAAAGTCCACTTGCTCGTGGGCCCAGCGCATCGGCCAGTCGATGCGCCAGTGCAGCTTGATCGACGGCCCGTCGCGGAGGTCGACTGCCCGCTCCTCGCCATCCATGTCGCGGAAGTGGACCGTCCACTCACCATCCCAGCGGAGGATGGTGGTGTCGTCGGTGCCATCGACCCGCGAGAAGGCGGCGATGGGCCACCAGGGGTCGGGCAGCGGCTCGGTGCGGTGCTCGTTGAGGACCTCCACTATCTTGCCCCGGGCGGCCAGTGCGGTGCGGATGCCGGCCGCGTAACTGCCTGCGCGGTGCTCGCTGGCCTGGTAGCGGTAGCTGGGCACCTCGCACACGGCGCGCAGCGGCTCCTCGAGGCTGCCCTCGAAGTGGGCGGCGTAGGAGTCGTGGGTGCCGTAGGGGTCCGGCACGTCGGCGAGCGGCTTGCGCAGGTGGGCGGCCAGCATCTCCTGCTGCGGGAGATTCTTCGGCACCTTGCGGAACGCGTCGAAGTCATCCCACGAGAAGATGAAGCGCACCTCCTTGCCCAGCGCGCGGAGTGCACGGGCCACCAGCTCTGCGGTTATGACCTCTCGCAGATGGCCAATGGTCACCGTCCCGGAGGGCGCGACGCCCGAAGCCACCACGTAGGCGGGCTTGTCGCCCCGGGTGCTGATGACGCGACGTGCTATCTGATCGGCCCAGTGGGTGGGGGCGTCAGCTGCCACGGCAGCGCATTATAGCTAGCGCCAACAGCGCCGCGCGACGGGTATGACGCGCATGGTGAAACGACCTGGCTGCCGATAGTAAGAACGTGATGGTCGACGTGCGTCGCCCGGCGCTCCGGGCGGTATGGAGCCTGCTGATACTCACCCCCGCGCTGGCGATGGCCCCCCACGAGCTGGCCTCGAGCTCCGTCCCGGCACTCGGCGCCGTGCTTGAGAAGGACGCAGCCAGAATGCGCGTCCCGGTCGCCGAGCTCACTGGGCTCGCATCGTGGTACGGCGGTCGGTTCCACGGCCGCCTCACCGCCAACGGCGAGACCTACGACATGAACGCGGCCACCGCCGCCCACAAGACCCTGCCCTTCAACACGGTGGTGCGGGTGGTCGACCTCGACACCGGCCGCCAGACGGTAGTGCGGGTGAACGACCGCGGACCCTTCGTCGAGGGGCGGGTAATCGACCTGTCGCGGGCTGCCGCACAGGAGCTCGGTATGATGGCGTCCGGCGTGGCGCGGGTGCGCCTCGAGATCGTGGCGGACGGCGACCCCCCGGTGAGCTACTACCTGCAGCTCGGCTCGTTCGGCGAGCGCGCCAACGCGCTGCGCCTCCTGGGCCGCTACGAGGAGGCGCTGGTCGCCCTCGACAAGGCGCTGGCCGAGGGCGCGCCGGACGCGGTGGGTCTGGCCCGCCGGGGCGACTGCCTGCGCGAGCTGGGCCGGTGTGCCGAGGCCATCGAGGCCTACGATGGCGCGGTGCACTTCGACCCCGAAGAGGCCACCGCCTGGGTGGGCCGAGGGATCGCCCATCGGGTCCAGGGAAACCTCCACGCCAGCCTGGGCGACCTGGAGCACGCCTTGGAGCTGGAGCCCCACTCCCGGGAAGCGGCCGCCGAACGCGCGGCGACGCTGATGGCCATGGACCGCGGCGACGAGGCCCTGGGCGCCTTCGACGACGCGGTGCAGATGCTGCCCGGCGACCCCCGGATCCTCGCCGCCCGCGCCGCGGCTTTCCGCGCCGTCGGGCGCCCGATGGAAGCCCTGGCCGATCTACACCAGGCCATGGAGCAGGCGGAGGAGGACCCCGCCGCCCGCGCCCGGGTGCTCGAGGAGCGAGCCACCACGTACCTGGACCTCGAGCGCTTCGACGACGCGCTCGGCGATCTCGACCAGCTCCTCCAGCTCGGCGGCGCGGGTCAGCAGCCCTTCCTCGGCATAGGTGTCCAGGGTGGCGATCGCCGCCGCACAGGAAACCGGATTGCCCGAATAGGTATAGCCGTGGAACAGCTCGATCACATGGTCGGGGCCCTGCATGAAGGCGTCGTGGAT
>CAJWOB010000075.1 GCA_913043885.1 uncultured Spirochaetaceae bacterium
TTTAATCACCTTACCTATTCTCACCAATGCGCCACAACACGCCGCTTGGCAACTGGGTACGTATCGAGATCGAGTTGACGCTCACGGTCCGTTGGCCTGACGGCGGCGTGGACGAGTTCTTCCTTATCGTGCCGTGTCGTACCGAGTGGGTGTACGCCGAGGAGCGGCTGTTCCAGGTGCCGAGCCGCGAGTTTCGATGCGTGTACTCGCGGGATCGTGAGCGCGACATGGGCACGGGCCTGCTGTGGGATGGCCGTGCCACCACTCCGCCCCCCCGCAGGGATGGGAGCTGGAGATAGACGTGCGGCGGTTCGCTTCGACGGAGGTGCACCAGTCGACCGAAGCGATTACCGCTGCCTCCGAGGGTGGGCTGCCAATGAACGGGCGCACCACCTTCAGCCACCCCGACGACGCCTACCAGTGCGCGCTCGAATACCCGATCAAGACCATGAACTTGCGGCCCGAGACGCCGTCTTTCCAGGTCGACACCGGACCGCTGGTGCTCCCGGACGTCGATGTCGACGATGGCGCCACGATCGAACGACTGGTGATGGCACACATCGCGTACAACCGGCTGGACCGTGCAGAGCTCATCATCCGCCGCCCGGTGCCGATCGACGACCAGCAGCCCGACGGCCCGCAGACCCTGCACTACGCGGAGGTTCGCGAGTATCCGGCGGTCAATCAGGTCCTCACTGGCAGCGATTGACGCAGCAAGTTGCCCGCCACCTGCGTTTGACGTGGCGGCAGGACAACGCCAGTCTGCGAAAATGCAAGGCGTCTTCCCGATCCTGATTACGCCCTTCGACGACCACGGCCGCGTCGACGAGGACAGCCTCCGGGCGGTGGTGGACTTCAACATCGATGCCGGCGTTCACGGCCTGGGAGTGGCACTGGGCAGCGAGGTGCTCAAGCTGTCTGAGGCAGAGCGCGTGCAGGTCACCAAGATCGTCGTGGAGCAGAGCAACAAACGCGTCCCGGTGATCATCAACACCGGCGCGGCCGGCACCGATCTGGCGGTGCTCTACAGCAAGACCGCCGAGGACAACGGCGCCGATGGGCTGATGATGATGCCGCCCTCCTTCAAGCCGCTGTCAGCAGAGGAGGTAAGGGAGTACTTCAAGGCCGCATCCGACGCGGTCAACATCCCCATCTTCATCCAGGACACCGACAACCCTTCGGTTCCCGCCGCGCTGGCGGTGTCCATGGCCGAGGAGAGCGAGCATGTTCGCTACATCAAGGTGGAGAGCACGCCGACCACGGTGAAGGTGGCCGACGCCGTGGCTCTGGCGAAAGGCAAGCTGGTGATCTTCGGCGGCGCGGGCGGCAGCTACTTCGTCGAGGAGATGCGCCGCGGCTCGGTGGGCACGATGCCCAGTTGCAGTCAGCCGGAGGCATTCGTCGAGGTGTGGGACTTGTTTCAGAAGGGCGAGGAGCGCAAGGCACGCGAGGTCATGGAGACCAAGATCCTGCCCCTCAACCGCATCTCGGCGCAGAACTGGGGTGCCTTCTTCCACGTCAACAAGGGGTTGCTGAAGCACCGTGGCTTCATCAGTAGCGCCCACATCCGCGGCCCCGCCGCCCCGATGGACGAGGTGTTGGAGCGTGAGCTGGAAGCCGTTATCGATGAGCTGTATGGGGAGGGTTCATGAAGATAGTCGATCTACAGGTAATTCCCTTCTGGGTACCACGTGGCGCGCACTTCCGACGCGGCCAGGACGTGCCCGAAGGCAAGATCGTCCAGACGCTGACCAAGATCGTCACCGACGAGGGTGTCGAAGGCTACTACTTCGGCGGCCACGGCCACGGCGATCAGGATGGCATCCCCGTCGACCAACGGGAGATCCTGGAGGGGCGCATCAAGTCGCTGCTGGTAGGTCGGGACCCATTTGACCGCGAGAAGTTCTGGCATTGGATGTGGGTGGCCAACATCCAGGAGAACCTGCTCAGTGCGGTGGACTGTGCCCTGTGGGACCTGCAGGCGCGCGCCATGGGGGTGCCCATCCACAAGCTGCTGGGCGGCTGCCGCGACAAGGTCAAGGCCTACGCCAGCACTTACCCCAACATCGGCTCTCCTGAGGTCTACGCGCAGAACGCATTGGAGTGCAAACAACAGGGCTACCAGGCCTACAAGATCCACCCCTACTACTTCTGGGACCCTGCCACCGGCGAGCCCGATCCCGGCCGCCCCTCTCACGTGGACTACGACATCGAGGCCTGCCGTCTGGTGCGCGAGGCGGTCGGCGACGACATGGTGCTGATGTTCGACCCCTGGGGCACCTACCGCAATTACGAGGAAGCCCTGAAGGTCGGGCGCGCACTGGAGGAGCTCGACTTCTACTGGTACGAGCACCCCATGAACGAGTACCGCGTCGCCGCTTACGAGAAGCTGGCCGCCGAGCTAGATATCCCCATCCTGTCGCCGGAGATTGCGGCCGGCAGCATCTACAGCCGCGCCGACTGGATCCTGCGCGGCGCCTCGGACATGAGCCGCATCGACGTGCTGCGCGGTGGCATTACCGGCTCGCACAAGATGGCGGCCATCTGCGAGGCCTTCGGCATGAAGCTGGAGATGCACATGGCCGGCTTCGGAAACCTGCAGATCCTCGGCGCCACCAGCGAAGATGTCTGCGAATACTACGAGCGCGGCCTTATCGGCCCGGGCGTGGACTACGAAACGCCTGTCCCCTACTGGGAGGAGATCTGCGACCCCATGGACAGCAACGGCTACGTCAGCATCCCGCAGGAGCCGGGCATGGGCTACAAGATCAAGTGGGACTACATCGAGGACAATCGCATCAAGTAGAGGTCGGGTGCCCCGTGGTCTCCCGAGCGGCGTAGGTCTCGTTCGCCGCGCCAAAGTCGATCTCCAAGCGTCAATCATAGGGTCGGTCGTAGACGACATGCACAACCGTCTCCCGCCTCCTCAGGCGGGCGACGGTCGAGGTAGCGGCGGAGAGGTCGACTCCGAGACGCGGACGGTGCTGCACCTGGCGATACCAACGGTCACGCGCGCTCTCCTGTTATCCGTATAGCGTACGGATAGTGGCGACGGCATCTCCCTCGGTATCCGTACGCTATGCGGATAGGCGTGGTGTCCAGGCCAGGATCGACGTCAGCCGCGCCGCACGCTGACCAGGAGGGACGTCGCGAACGACGAGAGCCATGGCCCGTCCGGCCGCGGCAGCTCTGCCCGATACTCCGCGCAAGCCTGGGATGTTCGGATCGATGACGCCGAGGAATAGATTGGTGGATATCAGCGTGGCACGTGGGCGCAGCAGGCGTTCCAGGACTCGGAGGTAACCGCCGGGATCACCATATAGATATGCCACGTCGTACGGCGGCTATCGCCCCCCAGCTGGGCTGCGCCGGTAGGGAATGTGTCGTACCCGTGCTCCTGCCGATGGCCATCGGAGGCCTTGAGGACGCCGGCAAAATGATCGTTGGCCGCGCGGGCCTGCAACTTGAAGTCGCGGATCGCCTCGGCCGTGGATGGTTCGTCGGTTGGCAGCAAGGTCGCCCCTAGTAGCCGCAGACCCTCTTCCGCACCGCACGCATGTAGCCGATGGTGTAGGCCACGTGCGTGTCGTCCCCCGGCACGTGGTCGGGCAGCAGTGCGCCGTCGAAACCGACGTCGTGCAGCGCCTCCATGACGCGGAACATGTCGATGTAGCCGTCGTCCACCAACACCTCACGGAACACCGGCATCGGCTGATCGACGTTGCGGAAGTGGATCTTGAACAGCTTTCCCTGGGCGCCGAAGAAGAGGATCATCTCGTACACGTCCTTACCCAGCGTCGTGCCGCCCTCGGCCCAGGTGCCGACGCAGAAGCACAGCCCGAAGTTGGGACTGTCGGCGATCTCCATGGCGCGCCGGTAGCCCTCGAAGGAACGGATGGGGTGCGCCACGCCCCCCAGCGTGGGCAGCGGCGGATCGTCGGGGTGCAGGCCGATGCGCACGCCGGCCTCTTCGGCCACCGGTACGGCGGCCTCGATGATGCGCTCGAGGGTGTGCCAGATCTCGTCTTCCTCGTAGTCACGATCGTGGGAGCGCGGTAGGTCCCGGGCCGCTTCCGCGTCGAATTCCCGCGTCGCAATACCACGGGTACCGCCAACGGCGGTCTGGTAATAGGGCAACATCTTGATGTTGGCCATGTGCGCATAGGTGGTGTAGCCGATGCCGGCCCGGCCCAGGTCGCGCAGATAGCGGACGTACTGATCCAGCTTCTCCTCGAATCCTGACAACCCCAGCACCATCGTCGGGTCGCAATGCAGATCGAGGATGCCGACGTTCCACAGCTCGATGCCGTGCTCCGCCAATCGCTGGCGCATCTCGGCCATGTAGTCGTAGTTGGCGTCCTCGATCGTCGTCCATATCGTGGCGGCGTCGATGCCCAGCTGCCGGAAGTGGGCGATCTCGTCTTCGCTGGCGCGCGGATTCAGACGATGTGATATCCGTATCTTCGACACTACCTGCCTCCTCTAGCCTAACTGCCGGATGCGACGCGAGAACATCCAGAACCCACACGCCGCCAGCGTTAATATGGCGCCGAAGATCCACAGCGCTTCGATGGTGCCAACCTCGCGCATCAGCCCGCCGAGCAGCAGCTGGCCAACCGCCATTAGCCCAAACGCCATCATGATCACGCTCATGGCGCGCGCTCGCAGGTGGTCGGGGGTCTCCTCGATGATAAGAGCCTGGCCGAGCGCCCAACGCCCCGACTCGCCGAGACCCAGCGCTACCATGGCCACGAGTCCTACTGCGAAGTAGGGGAGTGCCGCGAGCCCGAGCACGGCGATGCCGGAGAGTACTCCCGCCAGCAGCACGATCTTTCCCCGCTGCTGGCCACGGCGCAGTCCGGCGATAAAGGTGGCGCCCACCACACCCCCCAGCCCGGCGGCAGAGAGCAGCGCGCCGACGCCACTGGCGCTGACCTGGTATACCTCGGTGGCGGGAATGTTGATGAGCATCCGAACCGGGAAGGACAGCACCGCCACCACCACCGACTGCACCATGAGCGCCAAGACCAGTCGATTGCCGGCGATGTAGCGGAGGCCCTCGGAGGTCTGCGCCCCGGTGGAGCGCTGCGGCCCCTCGGTGTCCGGGTGCATCCGCGGCACGACTGAGGTCGCTCCCACGGCCAGAACCATCATGAGGGTCACCACCAGGTACACACCGAATGCGCCGAACGCGTCGTAGAGCACGCCGGCGATGCCAGGCGCGACGAGGGTCGTCAGCGATATCGCCATGGCGTTGAGTGCAATGGCGTTGGAGGTTTTTTCCGGACCGACCAAGGCCGGGACGATGGCCTGGCGCGCCGGCATCTGGAGGGCAAACATGGAGCCCTGTACCACAGAGATGGCCAGCAGGTGCCACCAGGCGACGATGCCGGTGCCGATCAAGATTGCCGCGATGCCGGCCAACGCTGCGTTGCCGAGCTGTGTGAGTTGGATCAGCAGTCGGCGATCCACGCGGTCGCCGATGACCCCGCCGAACAGCGACACAATGGTAAGCGTCGGCGCCCAGCCAACACCGACCAGACCGGTTATCAGCGGATCGCCGGTGAGCGCGTAGGCGAGGATGGCCCTCGCCACGCCCTGCATCTGAAAGCCTCCCATGGACAGGAGCGTCCCGGTTCACAGGAAGCGGAAGTGGCGGTTGCCGAGGGACTCGAAGGTGCGTGCCAGCCAGGGGCGCGTCTCCTCAGGCTGACCCGACACGGGTGAGGGCTCTGCCGCCGGCTGACGCACGTCCACTCGTTCAGCCATGCGCCGCCTCGGCTCAGTCCGCTGGGTAGTCTGGCTGCTGGAAGTAGGCGCGTTCGACGATGTCGCCGCTGCTTCGGATCGAGCGAACGCCCCAGTGGGTGGCGTACCCGCGGCGCCACCGATCCGACTCGTTGCGATGCGAGGTGTGGAGCGTGACCGTGTGGTGCAGGACCACGCCACCTGCGCCGACCGGTGCCAGTGACTCTTTGGACAGGTCGATCAGATCGGGGGGTGGCACCTTGTTGTGCTCTTCGCCAGGTATCGGGTGGTGGGGGAGCAGACCCTCATGGTGCGAGCCGTCGATGTAACGCAGACACCCGTTTTGCTCGTCGACGTCGTCGAGTGCAATCCACGCGGTAACGGCGGCATCTGCGGGATCGAGCAAGAAGTAGGCGTTGTCCTGATGGTAGGGCTTGGCAGACCCAAAGCGGGGCGGCTTCATCAGGATCTGGTCGGAAAGGAGGACGGGCGGGTCTACGGTGATGCTCTGCAGCATCTCGCGAAGTCCGGGGTCGAGCACCAGCTCGCGCAGCTGCGGGTGCTTGGTGAAGGGCGAGGTGAGCTTGCGCGGCGCGCTCTCCCCTTCCGCAGACGCGTCGGCCCAGTAGGAGGTCTGGACGCCCGACGGCGCGGCGACCCGATAGGCAGCAAGATCGGCCTCCGCCAGCTCAGTAGCGAGCGCCGCGACTGCACGCACGCGCTCAGCGGGGAACACCCCTTCGACTACCACCCATCCCTTCTCCCAGTAGTGGTCGCATAGATCGGCCGGCAGCTGCATGCATCCACTGTATCCCCGGCACTGCTTGGCCGGATAGCGTCCGTCCGGCACAGTCCCCGCCATGGCGTTCCTCGCCGCGGCCGCAGCCATCGACATTACTCCAGAGGGTGGCGTCGACACCCACGCCGGCGCCGCCGCCGAGCGGGTGGCGAGCCGGCTGGACGCCGGCCTCCTGCTGCTGAAGGGGGAGGAGGCATCGGTCGTTTTTCTCTCGTTCAATCTCTGCTATGTGAGCCCGGAGCTCGAGGCGGCACTGGTCGCCCCCATCGCCGCCGCAACCGGCGTGGCGACCGCCGACGTCATCATCGCCACGACCAGGAACCTGTCGACGCCCGTCCCGTTCCCGGAGGTGGCCCGGGGCGAGTATCACGAGATGCTTATCCGTAAGCTGGCCAGGGCCGCGGGCGACGCCGCCAGCCGCGTGCAGCCGGCACAGGTGCGGTTCGGCGAGGGAAGCTGGCCAAGCCTGCAGTACAACCGCAAGGGGGTGCGTGCCGACGGGACTACCTTCTTCCGGCGCGAGCCGGATCGCATCCGCCAACCGAAGCCGGTGGGGCTGATCGACCCACGGGTGCCGGTCCTGAGGGTCGATGCCCTCGACGGCGCGCCGATCGCCCTGGTGGTCCAGTACACCGGCGACCCGTGCGTGGCCACCAACCTGGCCGAGCCGGCAATCAGCGGCGACATCATCGGCCACGCGTGTGCGGCCGCTCGCGCCAGCCTCAGCCTCCCCGAGCTGCCGATCCTCTACCTGCAAGGGGCCAAGGGCGACGTCGCCATCAAGTACATGTTTGCCGGAGAGGAGAAGGCCCGGGTCGAAGGGATGCAGTTGGGCCACCGCATCGCCGAGGTCGCCAACGCTGCGATGCCGGTTCGTGAAGATGCCGGCCCCGGCGTCCGGACGATCCGCGGAACGGCCACGCTGCCGTTGCAGCCGCTGCCGCCGGTCACGTTGCTGGAGCAGCAGCAAGCCGAAGTCCTGCGGTTCATCGCCGCCGCGGATGCCGGCGACGGCAGCCTCGATGAGGTGCTGGGCTACAACCTGCTGGCGGAGCAGCCTCCCGCAGCGCGCCGCCGTTATGCGGAGCGCATCGGTGTGTGGGTGGCGTGGGCGCTCGACGCCGCGGTCCGCGGGCTGCCGACCCGTCGCCAGGTAGATGTGGAGATCCGTGCCCTCGCCGTCGACGGAGCACGCTTGCTCACCACCTGGCCGGAGCCGTTCGGCAGCGTGGGCCATGCCATTCATGCCGCCAAACCGAGACGCGAGACGATCTTCGCCTGCTGCTGCGGATCAAGCTGGCCCGACGATCCTGGGATGGCCTCGTGGGCATACGTACCGGGCTCCGGGGATCTGTCGGGCAACGAGTACATGACCAGCTTCTACCACTTCACCCGGTTTCTGACCCAGTACGAGTCGCCGGCTGGAGACGCCATTGCCACCTGCGGCCTCGAGCTGCTGCACCGCCTCGAGTAGCCCGCGCCGTAGCGCTTCAGCGGAGGTAGCTGGCGAGCTCGTTGTGCGCGTCGCGAAAGGCATCGAGCGTCTGCGCCACGGTGTGATGACTGGCGAAGCCAGCCGCCTCCATACCGTCCGGCTCGTAGGCGCTCAGGAATCGCTGGCTGCGACGCAGTCGGTCGAGCGCGGCGGGCGGTACGTCGTCGGCAACGATCGGCGTCAGCTGACGCGGTTCAGCGTCGAAGCGGGCGGCCTGATCCGGGAAGGCGGTGACGTAGATCGGCTCCGGGCTGGCGGTCAGCGCGCCGCTGACGTGCCAAGGGCCGCGCAGCGACGCCACCAGCAGGTGCGCGTTCGGCAGCCGCTCGACCTGGTGCAGCAGCCGGTAAGAACGCCGCACGATGGCGGTGCTGGCCCAATGCGACGATACCGCGCCGCCATCAGGAACGCTGGCCGCGGCCAGCTCCGCGGCGACCGACTCGTCGAGCCGACCGTTCATCTGCACCAGCAGGCAGTGCGTCCCGTACGGCGCCACCCGGCGTGCGAAGGCGAGGTGCTGCACCACCGAGCAGCTGGCGGTGATTACTATGGGGATGGCCTGACTCGCCAGCGAGTCGGCGGCGTCCAGCCCAGCCTCTGTGCCGGGGATCTTGAACATCAGGTTGGGCTGGCCACCCAGCGCGGTGCCCGCCCGCTGCCACACCTGCTCGGCCTCCGCCACCATCGCCGCGGCGTCCGCCGACGCGTGGGGGTCGACCTGGTAGGTGACGTGGCCGAAGCGACCGGCGGAGGCTCGGTGGATCGGTCGTAGCTCCCGCGCCACATCGAGCACCAGTGCCAGTGTGAATTCGAGCACCCGCTGCCGGGTGGTCGGCTCGCCTGGCGTCGTCCGTGCACGTTCGGCGACCGCTGCCCAGTGGGCGACGTCTACCTTGCGCGCGCTGTTGGCCATCACCGGGTTGGTAGTAACCAGGATGGCACCGCGGCGGATGGCGTCGGCGACACCGTGTGGCGAGTCGTTGCCGATCGGGTTGGCCAGCTCGCCGGCTTCGCTCAGCTCGTTCGAGACCACCCCGGGCGAGCGCCAGCTCCCGGGCGGCGGCCATCA
>CAJWOB010000076.1 GCA_913043885.1 uncultured Spirochaetaceae bacterium
CAGTGTCGCTGCGGCGGCCCCAGCAGCGCACGCGGGGAGTCGATCACGTACCAGCCCCCGCCGGGCTGCGCGGTCGCCCGCGCGAGGGCGGCATCGATCCACTTCGGCTGCGCCTGCTGCCAGTCGTCGAGACCGGCCAGCTCCGGCGCGTTCAGCGGCGCGGTAGGTGACTTCCCGAATTGATATCCACTCATGCAGCAAGTGCTCCTAGCATTCCTCGGGACGGAATCGAGGTGGTCGCATGTGGCTTCCTCCCCTGCTTCTCGAGGATGTGATTGGCGGCGAGGAAGCCTGACAACGCGGCGCGCTCCATCAGCGCGCTCGGCGTGTTCAGCCGCACGTAGTCGCCGGCCAGGTAGAGATTGGGGGCGGCGGTGAGAACGCCGGGGCGAGACGCCGTTTCTCCCGGACCGAACGACGGGCAATCCCGGCGCAGCAGGTAGATCTCATCCAGCACGCGGGCGGTCCTGGTCTCCGGGTAGAGCCGACGCAGGCCGGCCAGCATGTTGCGCTTGATGGTCGCCTCGTCGGTGCCCACCGGGACCGCATATGCGTGCAGCTCCACGACCGATCCACCATGGCGCGCCGCCCACTCCCGACTCTCGTCCTCGATGTCGTGGAACAGTGAGATGTTGTCCAGCAGCGGGTGGCCGGCCGTGCCGATAAATGGCGCTCGATGGGGGGCGGTCGGCGTATCGAGGTAGAGCCGCCACACCGCGAACGGATTGGTTACCCCGACCTTGCGAATGGCCTCGCCGGTGGCGGTCCCCGCCAGCGACGATCGCTCCACCAGGAGCCGGACGCCCGGGACATCGAGGGCCAGCACTACCGCCGGCGCCGTTACCACCGGCGCCCTTGCCGTCCCGCCCGACAGCTCAGCGTGCCACTGCCCCTCAGATCGCTGCAGCGACACCACCGAGGTGCCGGTCAGCACGCTCACCCCCAGCGACCGGAGATAGTCGCCCATGGGCTCCCATATGGCCCTGGAGAAGGGCGCGCGCACTACATCGAAGATGAGTCCTTCTGGATTGCCCACAAAGTAGAAGTGAAACATCAGCAGCAGCTCCGCCGCCGACATATCCTCCTCCGGGTTGAAGAACGAGTGAGAGAACACCTCGAACAGCATCCGCCTTGCTTCCGGCGGGAAGCGGAGCGAGTCGAGGTACTCGGCGGCACTCAGGTGGTCGAAGCGGTCGGTAGTGCGTCTGGGATGATAGGCAAGCATCGCCATCGCGCGCCGCACGTCCACCTGCCGCAGCGCTCGGAGATCGAGCTCCGGCGTACGTCGCATCATACCGACGATGTTCCATGGCGTGCGGCGCGGGAGGCCGGTAAACGACACTCGCTGACCGTGGGGGCCGAGAACGGGGTAGTCGACCAGTGGTCGCAGAATGCTCAGGTCGGGCGACACTCGCCGCAGCAGATCGCGCAGCGTGTAGTACTGGCGGAAGAAGGCATGGAAGCCCCGTTCCATCTCCACGGTCTGCCCACTGGCCAGCTTGTGGGGGAATGCCCCGGCGCGGCCGCCAAGCGAGCCCTCGCGCTCGACCAGCGTAACCGCGACACCTCGCTCGGCGAGGGCAACACTCGCCGCGACGCCGGCAATGCCGCCGCCGACAACGACCACGCCGCTCGTCTCGCCACCGCCTGTGCCGTTGGCACCGCCTGCGAACCCATCGCCGCTCGCGATCCGATCGCCGCTCACGAGGCGCCCCGCTGCGCGACGAAGCTGTGAACCAACCCTCGCTGCCAACCCGTCATCGCCAGCATCTGCACCTCGCCGAATCCCGCCCGTTTCAGTCGCGACTGAAACTCGCCTGGCCCGTCGAAGTCCCAAACGCTATCGCGCAGATAGCGAAACAGCGTCGTGTCGCCCGCCACTACCTTGGACAGGGGGACGATGATCGCCGACGATACCGCCGCCCATTTGGCCCGCTGCCAGCGCGAGTCCGGTAGAGCGTACTCGTGGAAGCAGGCGCGCCCCGAAGGCGCCAGCAAAGCGCGAATGTGCGAGAGGCATAGATCGGGCTGCGGGATGTTGCGAATGCCGTAGGCCATCAGCACCCCGTGAAACTCGCCGGTTATCCCGCTCGCTCGCGGGTCGGTGGCGTCACCGGCCACGAACGTGGTCCCGTCGCCGGCCAGGCGGCCGGCCGCGACGCGCAGCATCTCCGCGGAGGCATCGAGCCCCACGATCTCGGCATTTGGGTAGACGCGGCGCAGCGCCGCGGTGGACAGCCCGGTGCCGCAACACAGGTCGAGGATGCGGACCGATCCGTCGGCCGGCGTGGTGGGCAGGGCGAGTCGCTGGGCGCTGAGGCTCAGGTGCTTCAGGTAGCCGGGATTCATCGATACGAGCCGGTCGTAGTGCTCGGCTACTCCGTCGAAGCCGGCCGCGACCTCGGTCTTGTTCATACCGCAGCTGCCTCGACAGCCGGTCGCAGTCCGGCGAAGGTCACCACCCGCTCTGGCGTGCGATACTCGGCGCGCCCGCGCCCCACACGACGCGGCGTCTCACCGAGGGCTTCGAGCACGGCGCGGCCAACCGCTCCCAACTTGCCTGGCAGACCGACGACGGCGCGACCGCGGCGCACGTCGTAGCCGCGAGCGCGGACCACGTCGCCGATGGCTGCGTAGATCCTCCGCGCCGCCCGCATCGCCAGCGAACAGCGCCACGGGAGCGCCAGAAAGCCCTGCTCGGCACTCCGGTAGAGACGCCCGGCGATGGCGTGCATCTCCTGGAGCGCATCGGCGAGCGGCGCCACCGCCGTGGCGGGGAGCGGGCCGCCCGCTTCGCTCGCCAGATCGGCCATCGCGGGCGGTAGCATGCTCGCCGGCACGTACAGGCGCCCGAGCCCCCAGTCCTCCAGGACGTCACGGCAGATATTGGTCAGCTGCATCGCCATGCCCAGCTTTGCCGCGGCATCCAACGCGGCGTCCTCGGTAAGCCCCATCACATGGGACATCATCAGCCCAACGGTGCCGGCGACGCGAAAACAGTAGTGGAGCAGGGTGTCGAGGTGGTTGTAGCGAGTCTGGGCCACGTCCATTTCCATGCCGTGGAGCATCTCCTCCGGATAGGCAACCGGAATCGCGCGGTGTTGCACCACTTGCCCAAACGCGTCGATTGCCGAGTCCTCCAGCTCACCTCCCGCGTACAGCACCTGCAGCTCGCTGCGAAGGTGGTCCAGTGCATCTGGCTGCTCATCCGGGGCGGCCTGGTCCACCTGATCGTCGGCGCGGCGGCACCACGCGTACACGATGTGCGCGTCGAGACGCCGGTCGCGGGGCATCAGCTTCCCAGCCATGGAAAAGCTCTTCGAGCCGGTTGCGATACGCGCGGCTACGTCCTGCCGCAGACCTTGGCCGCTCACTGCGCCGCCCCGAAATCCTCTGCGACCAGGCCGGCGGTTGCCTTTGCCGAGCTGACCACACCCGGGATCCCCGCCCCGGGGTGAGTGCCCGCGCCGGTGAAATACAGGTTGTGGATGCGGTCGTCGCGATTGTGAATCCGAAACCACGCGCTCTGCGTCAGCTTCGGGCTAAGAGAGAAGGCGCTTCCCTGGAAGGCGGCCAGTCGGCTCTCGAAGTCGCGGGGCGTCATCCAGAACCGAAAGGTCACGTGCTGGCGCAAGCCGGGCATGACCCGTTCCAGATCCGTCAGAATCGCATCCGCGTAGCGCTCGCTTTCCGCATCCCAGTCGACGTCCGCGTTGCCAAGGTGAGGCACCGGCGAGAGCGCGTAGAAGGTGCCTTTGCCCGGCGGCGCCATGGCCGGGTCGGTGATGTGCGGCGCGTGCAGGTAGATGCTGAAGTCGTCGGGCAGATGGTCGCCGTCGAAGATGTCGTGGAGCAGCTCCCGGTAGCGGGGACCGAACACCACCGAGTGATGTACCACTTCGTCGGCGTAGGGCCGATCGGTGCCGAAATAGAGCACGAACAGTGACATCGACCACGTCGATCGTTCCAGCCGCCGGCGCATCCGCTGCGACGGCAGGTGCTCACTGAGCAGCGATTCGTAGGTATGGTGAACGTCAGCGTTCGACACTACCGCATCGAATGCCTTGACAGCGCCGGCGCTGCCGGCAGCGTCGCCACCGACCGAGACCCGGCGCACCACCTGCCTGCTGCCACTAACGCTCACGTGCAGCTGCCGCACCGGCGTGGAGAGCCGAAGCTCTCCGCCAAGCCGCTCGAACAGCGCTCCTAGCGCTCGCACCAGCGCGCCAGTGCCGCCGCGGGGGAAGCTGACCCCCCACTTTCGCTCCAGATGGTGGATGAGGGTGTAGATAGCGCTGGTATCGAATGGATTCCCGCCCACCAGCAGTGAGTGGAAGCTAAGCGCCTGGCGTAGGTGCTCGTCCCGCACGAAGCGGCTCACGGTGCCGTATACGGAGCGGTCGGCGCGTCGCACGGCCAGGGTCGGCGCCACCCGCACCATGTCCCAGAACCTCAGGAACGGTACCGCCGCCAGCTCCTCGTATCCGGCGGTGAACACCTTCTCGCTGTATTTGCGAAATCGCTGGTAGCCGGCCAGATCGCGGGGACTGCGCGCCGCTATCTGAGCCAGAAACTGCTCGTCGTCGTTGACATAGTCAAAGCGGTCACCGTCGCTCCAGATAAGGCGGTACATCGGCGAAACCGGCAGCAGCTCGACGTGGTCCGCGATGCGCTCTCCGGCGAGAGCAAACAGCTCGGCCAGCGACTCGGGGGCAGTAACCACCGTTGGCCCCATATCGAAGGTGTGGCCGTCGCGAACCGTAACGGCCGCCCTGCCGCCCAGCACATCGCGCGCCTCGAACAGCGTGGTGGCGATACCCACCGCCTGCAGCCGGATGGCGGCTGCCAACCCGCCGAATCCGCTGCCGATTACCGCCGCCCGCTTCATGCGGCCTTCCCGGGGTGCGACGCCGCCAGCGACTGCGCCGCCGGTCTGCGCAGGTGGAAGCCGCGCGGCGGCTTGCCGAGGAGCAGCCTCGTCTTGTCGCCGGGTGTGCAGGCCATAGCGTAGAACCGCTCGATGAGAGACGCCGGCATGCGGTAGAACCGCTGGAAGATGCTGCGCCGATCCTCCGGCCGGTAGTGGTCGAACAGCATTCGGTTCAGCAGCCGATAGAACCCCGCGCCTCGTTCACGCTCCCGAGCGGCCCGGGCCACCACGGCAGCCACCACGTCGGTCGCGGTGCCGGCAACGAGCTCGGCAAGCTGCGCCGCCAGTGCGACTGAGTAGCCGGTGCCGGGATGGAACCAGCCCCCGCGATACCCACCTTCGATAGCACCCTGGCTCTCCGGCGCATTGCCGCGCTCGGCTTGGCGTCCCGAGTCGCGCTCGATTGGCATGGGCAATACGCCGCGCTCGGTGCGCAGCACATGGCGGATCGACAGCCGCTGGCGCGTCAACCAGTCGCGGATGCCGGCGCGCCGGTTGTCGTCGTCGAGATCGGCGGTGCTGGAGAAGCTGGTGTCCTCCACCAGTAGATGGCGCGAGCCCAGCGGCAGCACGTACATGAACCGATAGCCATCTACCTGCGGAACGGTTGCATCCATCACTATTGGGTGGAGGATGTCGTGGTCTTCCGCGAGCGTTACTTCCTCGCCGTAGAACTTCTGGTAGCCACAGCGGACAGCGGGCTTCCGCGCCCCGCGAGCGTCGACGACGACGGCGGCCTCCCGCGTCGTCCCGTCCTCGAGCGTCACCCGCTCGGCTTCGGCATGGCCGACCGCCGTTCCTACCTCGAGCCTGCCAGGCGCCTGCGAGGCGATTCGCTCGACGTGTGCGGCCACGTCGCCACTTGCCATCATGGAATACGATGTCTCCATTACCCGGAAGTAGTCCGGGAATCGCACCTCATAGCGCGGCCACTGGTGAGTCACCATCGGGCGCACGAACGCACGCGCGCGCTCGGACAGGTCGCTACCGTAAAAACACCAGGTGTGGTTGCCAGCGACGGTCTCCGCCTCCAGCAGAGTGAAGCTGCGCTTCGGGCTTATGTCGCGGAGTGCGGCGACCAGGAGGCAGTTCTGCAACCCAGCCCCGCACAGGGCATAGTCGACCATCGGCGGCTCAGCGGTGGCGTCCGACAATGGCATCGAGGAACGTCTCGAGCCCCTCACGCGCGGCCCGCGGTGAGCGTAACGAGCGAATCTCCGCCCGGCACTCATCGGCCAGCTGCCGCACCCGCTCCCGAAACCCGGCGAGTACCCCCACCCGCTCGATGGTGTGGCGCAGCAGCGCCAGTTGCTCCTCGGTTACCCGCTCGGTGCCGTACCACTCGGCGATCTCCGCCCACTCGTCGTCGGAGAGCGCGTCGCGCAGCAGGCTGTAGAACATCGTCTTGCGACCCTCGCGGGTGTCGGTGCCCACCGGCTTCCCGGTGACTTCTGCATCACCGTAGAGATCCAGCTCGTCGTCGATCAGCTGGAACAGGCAGCCGAGATCGCGGCCGATGTTCTGCAGCCTGTCCTGTAGTCGCTGGTCGGCACCGGCCAGGATCGCCCCGGCCAGCAGCGGCAGGCTGCAGGAATAGAGCGCGGTCTTGTTGGTGTATACCCGATCGATATCTCTCTCGGAGGCGTCGCTGGCCGCGGTAAGCAGCAGTTCCTGCATCACGCCAACGCCGGCCGATGCCACGCTGAAGGCCACCAACCGATTCAGTCGGGCGGTCGCCTTGGGTGCGGCGTCGAGGTCCGTGAGAATCTCCTGCGCCCAGAAGTAGCCGAGGTTGCCGGCACAGATTGCCATGCTCGCCCCGAGATGCTCGTCGGCGACGCCCACCATCTGCGGCAGTGCGAGGTGCCAAGCCGCTTCGCCCCGCCGCGTGGGACTGCGATCGATGACGTCGTCGTGGATCAGCAGCGCCGAGTGCAGAAGCTCCAGGGCCGCGCCACAGCGCACTACGTCGTCGGGGATGGCGGCACCGCGCCGATGCGGATGCGGCTGAGCCAGATGGTAGCCGACGGCAACCAGGGCGGCACGCATGAACTTGCCGCGCAACACGAACTCGGCCAGCTCGCCGGCGACGTCGATATCTCCCGCCATGGCGTCATGGGAGGCGAGGAAGGTGCGCAGGTACCGGGCTACCGGCTCCCGGACACCGTCGGCCAGCCCACTCAGACCGCTGGCAGCGGCGACGTGATCCGATCGCGAAGCGTGCGCGGCAGCGGGCGCTTCGGTCTGTGCCAGCACCTGCGCGTTCTCGCCCATCCCGCTCACGACTGCCACCCGTAGAGTCGGTATCCATCCTCGCGGATGCCGCTTAAATAGAAGGAATCTGCCGGGATGGTGGCGGCATCTCCGTTCGCACCGCGATGACTATGTTCGTCGGCGGCCATCCATGCATCGTAATCGCTGAGGTCGGCATCGTGAGCGTGGTTCAGGTCGCGGTCCAGATCCCACTTTGCCATGGTCTGCGGAGCCTTCTCGGTGACGGTGCCGCTGAGTGCGACCGCGACGTTTCCCGAACCGTAGGACAGCAGTAGCGCACGCTGACCGACGATGGCGGGCCCCACCTTGGCGAAACGATGGTGGAGCAGGTGGGTGAGGCCAAGGAACAACGATCCCGAGTAGAGATTGCCGCACTGCGCGGCCGGGGCCAGACTGGCGTCGAAGTCGCGCTCGCGCAGGAACTCCTCACTCTCATGCTCGCCGAGGTCCAGATACTTGGCCAGGATCGCTTTGAGCGTCTCCCTCGGGAGTCGGTGGAACGGGGCGTGGAAGGCGAAAAGGTCGGTCGATCGCAGCACCTCCCTCGGGTCGCGATCGAGCTGGCGGCAGTGATCGAGGAACGCGGACTCGATGGTTTCGCGATACATCTCCATCGAAAACTTGCCCCGCACCCGCGGCTTGGATTCACCCACCGGCCGGAAGAAGTCGTCGACATCACGGGAGGCGTAACCGGCGGAGCGCATATCGAGCTCGAGGAGCCCGCAGTCCTGCTCGGCGATCATCGCCACCGCGCCGGCGCCCTGGGTAACCTCCGCGCTGGTGCCCTGCTCGTAGCGTGCAACGTCGGTGCAGATAACCAGGCCACGATCGCCGGGGCGAGACTGGGCGAGCAGGGCGTTGACGCCAAGCAGCGATAAGGTGCCGCTGGCGCACGCGTGCTGGGTCTGGAACGTGGCGATGGACTCCGGGATGGGATAGCCGGCCTCGCGAAGCATCCCGCTGACATGTGAGGCGATTGGCTTGGCCATATCGGTGCCGGTCTCAGTTCCCACCGCTACGAAGCGGAGGCTGGCAACGGCCTTGTCACTCATTCTCCCAAGCACGCGCAAGGCAGCCTGCGCGGCCATGGTGACGGAGTCCTCCCAGTGATGGGGGAATCGCACGCCAATCTGCCCGGTCTTCTCGATCGCTCGCTCGATGAATCCGCGCACGGTCGGGTTGGGCGCGTACCGATCGAGCAGGCGGTTCAGTCGCATCAACAGCCGCGGGATGTATACCGCTACGTCGCCAATTCCGGTCGTCATAGCTGGGCTCCTCCGTTGCGTATCTCGTTCAGTCGCTGCGCGAGCTCGCGGACGGACGCCACGACCATCGCACCTCTACTGGTGATCAGGGTCCTTGCCCGGGCCGCACCGATGCCGCCACAGATGATCGGCGGCGCTACCTCCCGCCGGGCTTCGAGCTCGGCGAGCGCGCGACGCAGGTAGTCGTCCTCGAGCTCGCAGGTCATGCCAATTGCGATCGCCGACGCCGCGTGAGCGGCGGCCACGTGGGCGATGCCATCGGGCGGCGAGCTCACTATCACCACGAGAATCGGAGGATCAGATGTGGTCCTGGAGGTGAGCGACACCGGCGTGGGAATTCCCGAGGAACAGATAGGCAAGATCTTCGAGCCTTACTTTACGACCAAGGAGTTCGGTTCCGGGCTCGGGCTGACGGTGGTCTACAAGATCATCAAGGAACACGGGGGGGAGATCTCGCTGCGCACGCGGGAGCACAAGGGCACTACCTTCGTGTTGACATTTCCGATACCGAGGAGCGAGCGAAACCGAATCTCATGGGAGGATGGATGAAGTTCAACGTGCTCATAGTCGACGATGAGAAGAACATCCGCGAAGGACTTGGCAAGGCCTTGGAGCTGGACGGGTTCAGGACCTTT
>CAJWOB010000077.1 GCA_913043885.1 uncultured Spirochaetaceae bacterium
GGACGAGCGCGGCGTGGCTGCTAGTTGGCTAGCGCCCCGCCGCGCGCCGTCTCCTCTACTCCAGGCGGATGTCGTCGAGCTGGAACTCGGCCGGGCCGCTCGCGTTCTCCGGCACGCCCCATTCGAACTCGACCCAGACGGTGGCGTGGACGAAGGAGCTGATGTCCATCGTCCCGGTCAGCCAGCCAGTGTCGGGTTCCTCGACGCCCGCGGTGGCGGTGTGGATGAGCGCGGTGTCGAGCAGCCCGGCGCCACCGGCGAGGCGGATATTGACGCTGAAGTCGCGATCGAGAATCGCGGGTATTAGTGCCAGATCGTAACCGAGGCGGTATTGGAACCGCAGCTGCGTCGATGGCCCGACATCGATGTCGGCTCCCAGGGTGATCGTCCCCGGCCCGGCCCCCTCGAATCCGTGTAGCGCCACGAAGTCTCCCTGGATGGGGCTAATCGGCTGGTTGTACCAGGGAGTGACCTTCCCGCTAGGCACCACTTCCATGCCGTAGAACGGGGAATCGATATCGAGCAGTGTCCAGCCGCCGAGGTCACCGAGCTCGAAGTCGCGGTTGAAGTAGGTGCGGCCCTACCGCGCCGCCGAGAGGGGCGCCCCGCCTTCGCTGTTGAAGGCCTGGACACGGTAGTACCTCACCTCACCGGGCTTGAGGTCGCTATCGGTGAACGAGGTGTTCGGGCCGCTGTACGCCATCGTGGTGAACCCACCACCGGGGATGGTGTCCATGTAGACCGCGTACGCGTCGGCGAGCGCGCTAGCATCCCACCGCACGTCCAGGGTAGAAAGGCCCGACTCCGCTACCTGCAGCCCGCTTGGAGCAGGCGGAGCTCCTTCGGTGGCGACCACGACGGTAATGCCATCGGCGTAGCCCTCGACCACGGCGCGAACCAGCGCCTCGCCAAGACCGGCCGCGTACAGGTTACCGTCGCCGAGAACGCTCACGACGCTCGAATCACTGCTGTCCCACCAGGCGATGTCGCCGATATTGGCGATCTCGCCCTCGTCGGTGACACCGGTCAGCTCCAGCTGAAAGGTGGATCCGGCACTGACCACGACGGTGGCCGGCTCCTCCAGGTTGATATCCACGATCGACGGGCCCAGCAGACCGCTGAGCGCAAACTGCGGGCATCCATAGAGGGTGGCGGCCAGCGCGATGGTCGCGAGCAGGAAGTGGGGACGCGTAACCTTTTCAATCAACCGGCGCGTGTGGCGCATGTGGCCCTCCGTCGATTGGGGCGTTTGCTTGGAACTTACCACGCTCGAGGAACAATTCCAGATTTCCGCCAGACCTGCTGGCAACGATCCGTTGAATCACCGGGCGCCACGCCCTATGGTCACCTATCAAGGAGCACCGATGATTCCTCTAGACGAATTGCCGATGCGGGTCGGCGTCGGTCAGTTTCGCGAGCTGACCGCGGAGCAGCTGCGGTTTATCAAGCAGTGCGGCTGCGACGATTTTCAGATGAATACTCCCCACCTTCCGGGTGACGAGCGGTGGGAGTACGAAGATGTTGCGGCGGCGGTCAAGAAGGCGGAAGACGCTGGCCTGCGCCTGATGTCCCTCGAGAATGTTCCCGCACGGTTCTACGACAAGATCATGCTCGGCAAGCCGGGACGCGAGGACCAACTGGACAACATGGCCCACACCGTTCGCGGCCTGGGGCGTGCCGGTGTACCCATACTCGGCTACAACTTCATGCCAACCGGGGTATGGCGAACCGCCAATGACACCCCGGTCAGAGGTGGCGCGCTGGCCACCTCCTTCAACTATGAGCGGGCGCGAAAGGTACAGCCCGGCGAGCGTACGAATTTCGGCGTCTGGGCCACGATCGAGATCGATCGGGAGTACCCCGAAGAGGAGATCTGGGACAACTACTGCTGGTACATGGAACGCATCCTCCCGGTGTGTGAAGAGGCTGGCGTGCGCATGGCGCTGCACCCCGATGACCCGCCGGTCCCGGCACTGGGTGGCGTCGGTCGCGTCTTTCGCAACTTCGAGAACTTCAAGAGAGCGATGGAGACATTCGACAGCCCCATGCACGGCCTCGACTTCTGTCACGGCTGCTGGTCGGAGATGCGCGGCGGAGCAGGAGTGCTCGACGCCATTCGTTTCTTTGGCGAGCGCGGCAAGATCCTCTACGTTCACTTTCGGGACGTACAGGGTCCCGTCGAGGACTTCACCGAGTGCTTGCTGGGCGACGGCAACTGCGATCCCGTACAGTCGATTCGGGCACTGAAGGAGGTTGGCTTTCGTGGCTTCTTGATTCCCGACCACGTGCCGCGAATGGAGGGGGATACGGATTGGGGCCACCGAGCCCGCGCGTGGACCGTTGGCTACATCAAAGCGTTGATCAGCGCGGCATAGACCGCGCGTTACGGGCTATCGCCGGCCGGTCATGGGGACACCGGCGGAGGAATACCATACCCCCAGCTCGGTATCCCGGATTAGCCCCTAGGGGAATCGAACCCCTCTTTGAAGAATGAGAGTCTCCTGTCCTAGCCGATAGACGAAGGGGCCGTGCCTAGCGCCCGGATCCCGGGTGCCTCGCTGTATGCGAAACTTAGGGCCCTAGCGGGTCCGCCGTCAACCCGCACCGCCGCCTACGACAGGAGCGGCAGCGTGATGGAGACGGTGGTGCCACCGTCGGTGGAGCTGGTGATCGCCAGCGAGCCGTGATGGGCATCGATGATGCTCTTGACGATCGCCATGCCGAGACCGGAGCCGCCCTCCTCCGAGAACGACGCAAACGGCTCGAAGATGCGCGCCTGCACCTCTTCGCTCATGCCGACGCCGGTGTCGTCGAACTCGACGACCAGCCCACGCTGTTCGCACCGTGCCCTAAGGGTGAGGGTGCCGCCACGGCTCATCGCCTTGCGGGCGTTGTCGGCCAGGTTGAGAAACACCCGATAGAGGCGGCCCTCGTCGGCCAGCACCGGGCCGCCCACGTCGACGTCGCTGACGATCTCGATCTTGCGCGCGCTGAAGCGGTCGGCTATGGCGTCGGTGATGCGCTCCAGCAACACACCGATGTCGACCGGCGACACGTTTAGCCGCACCTCGCCGCGGGAGAAGTCGAGCAGCTCGCTGGCCAGGGCGTTGAGCCGGTCCGCCTCCTGAATGATGCGGTGCGCGTTGCGGTCGATCTGCGGGTCGGCGGCGGCATCGTTTTGATAAACGATCATCTCGGCGTAGCCGCGCAGGATCGACAGCGGATTGCGAATGTCGTGCAGCACCAGCGAAGCGAACTTGCCCAGCGTGGACAGTCGCTCCGCCTTTACCAACCCCTCCTGCGCCTCCCGCAGCTCGCGGTTGGCGCGCTCCAACTCGCGGTTGCGCTGGCGGAGGCTATCGGTAAACGACTCGTTGCTGCTGCGCACCATCGACGAGATGTTGGCCATGATCGACAGGGCGATGGAGCTGTTCTCCGAGATGATGTCGTGGAAATCGCCGCGGCCGATGTACAGCACCTCGGTGGGCTTGCGGGCCACGACGGTTGCGCTTCGTGGCAGGTGATCGACCAGAGCCATCTCGCCGAACAGGTGGCCGTGGCCGTGCACCGCCAGCAGATCGCGATCGCGACGGCCGTAGTCCTTCCACACCTCCACCGAGCCAGCGATCACGATGTAGAACCGATCGGCGATGTCCCCCTCCTCGAACACTACGGCCCCGGCGTCCCAGTGCTGGGCGTGACACACCGCCTCCAGGCGGGTCAGATCTTTCTCGGAGAGCTCGTTGAAGAAGTAGATGGAGCGCAGCGTAGCGCTGTGATCGTTGGGGTCAGTCACCCGGCGGGCGTCGACAAGCCGTCGCCGTTGAGCGACGGCTTGTCGTACAGCGACTGAATGAACTGACGGGTGTTGGCGACCTTCATGTGGCCAACCGAGCATTTGCCTTCGAGGATGACCCCGTCCTGGATGATGAGCTCGGGCGTATGCAGCTCGCCAAGCACCCGCGCAGTCGAAAGCAGCAGGATCCGCCGCTCCGCGGTGATGTTGCCGATAACCACACCCTCGACCACCACGCTGGTGGCCACGATGTCGGTCTTCACCCTTCCCGTGGGGCCGACATGCAGCTGGTCGATGAGCAGCGACGCACCCTCGAAGCGGCCGTCTACCCGCAGATTGCCACGTACGGCGAATCGTCCCTCGAAGATCGACTCCTCGCCTATCGTATTCTCTGCCGCGACCTCGACGTTTACCGCCATCGTTCGCTAGGCCTCTTGCAAACGCGCTGCGCGGGGCTGCGGCCGAAGTGGAGTCTACCAGGTGTCGGAGATATCGTCGTCGTCGCGCACTGCCTCCTCGAACAGGTCGGACATGGCCCGTGCGCCGTCGAAGTAGACGTAATACGTGCCGAACGACTCCATTGGATCGGTCTCGATCTTGAAGCCAGTTAGGCGAATGCCGGACGGGCCGATGTAGTGAAACTCCGACTGCACGATCGACGGCGGCACCGCCACCGTCAGCCGCTTCCAGCCCACGAAATTGAGCTTGCCGAGCGTTAACTCCTTCGGCTGGCCGAAGAAGTCAAGGAACTGGACCTTGAGCGTGTGGTTGAAATTGCGGCCGATCACCCAGACCGAGATCGTCTTGGTGATGCCGGGTATCGGAATAGGCCGCACCGGATTCACGGTAAATGTGTTGAGGCCACGGCGATAGAAATCGACGCGCACGCCGAGCACGAACTCGTCGCCCTCGGCGATACCTAGGTCTACCTCTTCCTGCAACGCCTCCTTGCCGGACGGCTGCCCCTGCAACCGGCGCAAGGTGATGAGCCCCTGGTCCGATGCCATCGAGCCGCGCCAGAAGGCGGCATCCTCGAAATCGGTGACGTTGATGCGGCTGAGCTCCTGAGCGGCAGTATCGATTACCTGACCGGCCGCGCCGACGGCACCGAGAACGAGGGCGGCGAAAAGGGTGGGCGCGACGCGCCGCGAACGATGCCTGTAACGTGTCACTGGGTGCATCCTTAGTTGGTGTCCCAGACCGACTCGACCAGATTTACGCCGTCGAAGGGAGTCTCGAAGGTGTCGGTAAGGACGCTGAACTCGTCGAAGTAGATGAAGAAGTCGTCGACCCGCTCCCCGGGGAGCGTCCAGATGACCAGCTTGGTGATCTTGAGGCCCCTGAGGCGTGGCAGTTGCGGTTGCACCTGCTGGATGTTGCCAGGCACCCGCGCAGTCAGCTGTTTCCAGCCGCTGAACTTGAGGCTGCCGAACGGAATTGTGTGGTCGATCCCCTGATGGTCGCGCAGGTGAATCTCGATGGTGTAGTTGTAGTTCGCTCCCCACACCCACATGTGGAAGGACTGCACCCGTCCAGGTACGCTAATAGGATTGGGCTCCTGGCCGCCGCCGTCGGCGTCCCGCACCGGAGTGATCGCTATCGTGTTGTAGCCGCCGCGGTCGAACTGCGAGCGAACACCGAGCACCTGCAAGCCGCTGCCGTCGACGTTGCGCGGGTGCAGCGCGTCAGGCCACGCATTTTTGTAGGCGATAGCAAGTTCGCCGCCCCTGCTGCCCGACACGGCCCACTGGACGGCGTCTGGATCGTCGAAGTCGTCGAGGGTGTGCGACTCGATGATCTGTGTGGCCTCGTCGGCGATCGCAACGCCGCCAGCCAGAAGCCCGATCAAGGCTACTGCCCAGGCTACTGCCAGCGGGGTCGGACGCACCGAACCACGGGTGCTCGAGAACGTAGGCATCGTGACTGACTCCCTGTCGGCGCTCGTCGCACCGACACGCAAGTACTGGAAAGTATGGGGCAGGTACCGAACGGTGTCAAACGCTTTGCCTTTTGGGCGTTCTCTTAACTCGATAGCAGCCAAGGCGTTAGCGAACGTCGGTCGATCCCGGCCGCGCCGCCACACGCGCGTCCAGCAAGGTGGCGGCGGTGGCCGGCGGGGGCTCGCCAAGGCGCCATACCACCTGGCCGGCCACCGCTACTGCCGCCGATGCCGGGCTCGGATCGCCAGCGCGCTCGGTCGCGCGCTGCAATCCAGCGCGGACTGCAGCGGCCAGATCCTCCTCCACGGTTAGCAGCAGCGTGCCCTCGTAGCCCGGCCGGTTCCCCCAGTTTGTCACCACCGCCAGCGCGCCCTGGTCCGCCAGCGTCGCCAGACCGGCCGCAGCCAGGTCGCCGACGTCGAGAAACACCACCAGCGCGCCGTCGCGCACCACCCCTTCGACCAGACGGCGCAGCCTGACCCGATCAGCTCCGGACTGCAGCTCCCGGCGCAGGAGAGCGTCGCCGCCGGCGACCTCCTGGATGCCAGCCACTACCCTTTCCACCGCTCTGGCGGAGACCGGCCGCCTCTCGATCACCGCCACCCGCGCGCCATCTCGCGAGCGGACGTACAGACCCATTACCCTGCCAGCGCGCTCGAACGCACCATCGCTGTCGAACGAGACGGCGGTTACGTTCGTCGGCCGCGCCGACGACGCTGCCGCCGCCGGGACGCCGATTGCGACGAAGTGAACGCCTGGATGCTCGGCGGCAAGCTCATCGACCTCCAAGGAGAGAAGAGGAACCACGACCGCCAGTGACGGCCGCCGGTCGCGCAGTGCCGCTGCGAGCGCGACGCGCGGCTCCGGCTCGGCAGACACGATGGGCTCGAGACGCACGCCGACGGAGGCGGCGCTGGTTGTCAGCGTGGAGCGCATCTCCTCATCGGCCACCCCCTGCGCATACCAGGCGACTTCCTCGAAGAACGCTATCGCGGTGGGTGCTCCACAGGCGCCGACCACCACTACGCAGGCGCACAGGGTCAGCACCGCCACGGGCCTGGAGGCGAACGTACGCCGGGCCGAGGCTGCGCCTACGGTGTGCATGGTGCCGCCGCTTGCCCGCTGGCTAGCCGAGCCGCGCAGGTCTGGCACCGAGCCAACGCAGCGAGAATGCCGCGCCCGCCAGGAGCAGGCCGGTCAGCACCACCCCGACCAGGTGCACCTGTAGTGCGTCCATCAGAGGGATCACGCCGGCTGCAAGCGGCGCAGCGAGCCCAGCGGCAACGATGCCGGCGCGGGTCCAGCCATTCCAGGAAACGGCGAGGGCAGCCAGACCCGCCAGGATGCCGACGGTGGCCAGTCGCAGCAGCGGTAGCAGCAGCAGATAGTAGCTGCTGGCGTCGTCCAGATGGCTGAGGCGCTCCAAGATCGCGAAGGTGGTGAGGAACCCGCCCAGCGACGCGATAAGCGACTCGTTCTGCGGGAAGGTTGTGGGCGCCGATGAGACGTGGCTGCGACGCGACCGCCACCACGAGGCTGCAACGGCACCGGCCACCGCCAGCACAACCGGCAGCAGGTGCTCCCCCAGCGCGGCACGTACGTAGAGCGAGAAACCGCGATAGGAGGGAGCGAATCCGGCCAGCACGGTGGCGACCAGCACGTAGGCTGGGAACGCGAACACCACGCCGGCACCGAACGCCCGAGCGATGTCGGCCCAGGGAGGATCGCGGTGCGGCTGCGCCAGGTAGACCGCCACGCCGACGACGAACAACGGCATCGAGCTGACGAGGAACAGCGCCATCCTTGCCGGTTACCGGACCCAGCTACGCTTCAGCTCGATGAACTCGCCGGCGAGACGCTTGACCCACAGGCGCGCCTCGGCGTGCCTGTCGGCACCATCCAGGTGGCAGTCGGCGGTGACGGCGATCGCCTCGCTGGCGTCCAGCCCTTCGCGCAGCCGATCGGTGATGGCAGTCGATGCATCGATATCTCCCACTGCCACGATTCCCGCGACCCGGCCTGCGAGGTTCATGCCATGGAGCGCCCGTCGGGTCTCGTCGAAATCGCCATGAGGCGCGTGCGCAGCAGCGCCGCCGCCGTGCTCCGCGGCTGCAGCGACCAGCACGACCACGTCGGCGCCATTCAGATGGGAGACGTCGGCATCCGACGTCGCCTTTGGCGTGGCCTCGAACTTGCGCTTGGCAAAGCCGCCGGCCACTGCCTCGGCCAGCGCCGCCAGCGACGCGGGAGCGAACAGCACGGCTACTCGATACATCGTTGGCTCTGCGCGGCCGAGTGTAGCGGGCCAGTTGAGCGGCGACCAGGGCAAGGGCAGTATGCGGTGCCAGGGCGGGGTTCCGGATGCTGGATCGCACACGGGCAGTGTTGGAAGCCGGGGTGGCGGCTGGCCATCACCTGGGCGCACAGGTAAGCGCTCGGATCGACGGCGTGCACCATCGTCTCGCGATCGGCGAGCGCGAGCCGGGCGCCGCGATGACCGACGATACGCGGCTGGCATGGTTCTCGGCCTGCAAGCCGATACTGGCACTCGCCGTCTGCGGGGAGTGGGAACGGGGACGCCTCGACATTCATGCGCCGGTGTGCGACCTGATCCCCGAGTTCGCCGGTCGCGGGCTCGACCCGGAGCGCCAGGCCCGCAAGCGCATGGTAACGCCCTGGCATCTGCTCACCCATACCGCTGGCCTGCGGCTGGTGCCCGGCGTGCGCGCTGGCGGGGACTGGCGCGCGCAGCTGGAGGCACTCTACGCAGCGCCGCCGGAGCCCGGCTGGGCGCCTGGCCAGAAGGGTGGCTACCACGAGCGCACCAGCTGGACGCTGTTGGCGGAGCTGTATCGACTCGTCTCCGGGATAGACAACGCCGGCGGGATCGGGACGCGGCTACATGAGGCCGTCATGACCCCGCTCGGTGCCGATGACGCCAACTATGGGTTGCCGGAGCCGCCGCCGACCGCCGCCGATAGGCCAGTGTCCGCCCCATTGGTGATGGAAGAGGGTTCGGCGCCGCTCCCCTACCCCATCTGGCGAGTGCGCCACGCCTTCGACCCTGCTGCTGGCGTCTACGGCCCGGCGAGCGCGCTCAGCGCGATATACCAGTCGCTCCTGATGCGAGCCACCGAAGTGGTGTCTGCCGCCACGCTCGATCGAATGACGGCGCGACAGCGTCAGGGGCTGTTGGACCACACGTTCAGGCAGGAGATCGATTGGGGCCTGGGATTCGCCATCAACTCCCAGGTGGCCGGGGAGCCGCCGATTCCCTACGGATATGGCAGCTACGCGTCGAGGCCAACCTTTGGTCACGGCGGCATGCAGACCGC